>JAAYJX010000101.1 GCA_012522695.1 Erysipelotrichia bacterium | reverse complement strand
TTCTTTGTTCGCTTTCATTATACTATATTCGGATTTTACCACAACATTATTTATTATCTTTTCGGCATTTTACCTTAACAAATTAGTTATCGCGATTAAAAACGGATATTACTTTGTCAAGTTACGATAATTATTCATCAGGACGATCATGCGCTTCAATATATTGACGCTTAACTTCTTTCATTTTTTGTTCAACAGAGAAATCTTTGATTAAGTCTTCTTCTTGTTCTTTAGTAAATAAGCCACGTCCTGCTGGAATTAATTTACCAGTAATAACATTTTCTTTTAAACCGTGTAAAATGTCGGTTTTTGCTTTAATGGCCGCTTCAGTTAAAACACGTGTTGTTTCTTGGAAGGAGGCAGCTGATAAAAATGATTTTGTTTGTAAGGCAGCTTTCGTAATACCTAAAATAACAGGCCGAGCAACTGCAGGGTTTTTACCAACGAGTAAAACTTCTTCGTTTTTATCCGTAAATTCATCAATTTCAACTAAAGTGCCAGGAAGCATGTTCGTATCGCCACCTTCAATAATCGCAACTTTACGTAACATTTGACGAATAATAACTTCAATATGTTTATCGGAAATACCAATACCTTGGAGACGATAAACTTTTTGAATTTGTTTTAAAATATAATGTTGAACCGCGGTTACATCACTAACTTCAAGAAGTTTTTTCGGTGAAATAGCGCCTTCAGTAATTTTGCCACCGTTAATGACAGAATCACCTTTTCTAACACGTAAGTGCGCGCCATAATTCGTTAGGTATTCGATTTCTTCATCTAAATTACTGCGAACGACAACGCGATAACGTCCATCAATTTCTTCGATTTCAACAATTTTACCGGAAATTTGCGAGATTAAAGCTTCACCTTTAGGTTCACGTGCTTCAACTAATTCTTGAACACGTGGTAAACCTTGCGTAATATCTGTACCAGCAACACCACCAGTATGGAACGTTCTCATTGTTAATTGTGTGCCTGGTTCACCAATTGATTGAGCAGCCATAATACCAACTGCTTCACCAACTTGAACTTCTTGACCAGTTGCTAAATTAAGTCCATAACAATGACGGCAAATACCGTTTCTTGTTTGACAACCAAAAAGTGAGCGAATCCCGACTTCTTTTACACCAGTTGCAACAATTTGTTTAGCCAATTCTTCACTAATAAGTGTATTGACACTAGCAATAAGTTCACCTGTTTTGGGATGTTCAATATCACGGGCTGTATAACGTCCAACGAGTCGATCTTGTAAAGGAACGATTACCGCACTGCGACTTGTATCAACAATTTCACGAACGAAATGACCATGGTCACTACCACAATCATCTTCACGAACGATAACGTCTTGGGAAACGTCAACTAAACGACGTGTTAAATAACCTGAGTCAGCTGTTTTTAAAGCCGTATCAGCTCCACCCTTACGGGCACCGTGCGTTGCGATAAAGAATTCACTAACTGTTAAACCTTCACGTAAAGAAGATTTAATTGGTAGTTCAATTGTTTCGCCTTTTGGATTTGACATAAGTCCGCGCATGCCAGCAAGTTGCGTTAAGTTTGAAATATTACCGCGCGCTCCACTATCCGTCATCATAAATAAAGGATTACGTGAATCTTTTGCGAATCGTTCAGTTAAATTTGTTTCAACGTTTTTACGAACATTTTGCCAAACATTAACGATATGATTATGACGTTCTTCATCAGAAATTAAACCACGTTGATACATTGAAGTAATTTCTTCAACTAAAGCATCGGCTTCTTCAAATAAAACTTCTTTATCACTCAAAACGTTAATATCACTTAAAGAAATAGTAACACCAGAATAAGTTGCATATTTAAAACCAATGTCTTTCATTTTATCTAAAACAGCAGAAGTTTTTGATGTACCATAACGACTAAAAACTTCGTCAATAATATTACTAAGATGTTTTTTTGCAAATGGTTCAATTAAAGGTTGTTTATGAATATGAGCAACAACATCAGTTCCTTTTGGAACAAAGAACTTCATTAAATCACCTTTTAGGTTTTCTTTACTAGGTTCATTTAAATATGGAAAATCAGCTGGGAAAATTAAGTTAAAAATAATTTTTCCAATTGTTGTAATTAAATAACCATCATTCATTTCATTAGTAAAATTCGTTTTTGCTAAGGAACTAGCACGAATCGCTACACGAGAATGGAGGTGAACTTGATGTGTATCGTAAGCTAAAATTGCTTCATCAATATTGCGGAAAACTTTACCTTCAGCATTTGCATATAAAGCAAACCGTTCATATTCTTCAATATCGCCTTTATCAAGACGTCTTTTTGAACGAGCAGCTAATTGTTCTTTTGTTTCTTCGATTGTTAAATAATAATTTCCTAAAACCATGTCTTGAGATGGCGTAACGATTGGTTTACCATCTTTTGGTCCTAAAATATTATTTGACGCTAACATTAAATTTAAAGCTTCATGTTGAGCAGATTTAGAAAGCGGGACGTGAACAGCCATTTGGTCACCATCAAAGTCAGCATTAAAGCCTGTACAAACTAAGGGGTGAAGTCGAATTGCACGACCATCAACTAATTTAGGTTGGAAAGCTTGAATACCAAGACGGTGAAGTGTTGGTGCACGATTAAGTAAAACTGGATGATGATCAATAATACGTTCTAAAATATCGAAAACAACGGCATCATAACGATCAATAATTTTATCAGCTTGACGATGGGCATTAACTTTATTTTCCTTAATTAAAACTGAGGCAATAAAAGGACGCAAAAGTTGCACAGCCATTTCCCGAGGTAGTCCGCATTGATACATTTTTAAATCTGGACCAACGGCAATAACAGAGCGGCCTGAATAATCAACACGTTTACCGAGTAAGTTTTGACGGAAACGTCCTTGTTTTCCTTTAAGTGAATTAGAAAGAGATTTAAGCGGACGATTACCCGTTCCAGTAACGGGCTTACCACGACGACCATTATCTATCAGCGCGTCAACCGCTTCTTGAAGCATCCGTTTTTCGTTCATCAACATGACATAAGGAGCATTCATATCAATAAGTCTTTTTAAACGTGTATTACGAGAAATAACCCGACGATACAAATCATTTAAATCACTAGCCGCAAAACGACCTCCATCGAGTTGAAGCATTGGCCGTAAATCAGGCGGAATAACTGGTAATACGTCTAAAACCATCCATTCGGGACGATTTTTCGAATTACGGAAAGATTCGATAATATCAAGACGTTTTGATAATTTAATGCGGTTTTGCGTACTTGCACCTTTTAATTCTTCGGTAATTTTTTTAAATTCTTCATTTAAACTAACTTCACGCAATAAACGCTTAATCGCGTCTGCTCCTTCACCAAATTCAGCATTTGTATGTTTGCTAATAAAAGAGGCAACGGTAAAGAAATCAAAAGTTTCTTGAGGATTTTCCATCCTACTAATTAATTCTTCACCACGAAGGTAATCAGTATCGGTATCGGTTAAGCCTTCTTGAATTTCGCGAATAACAGCAACAAATTCTTGACGGGCTGTTTTTTCATCTAAAAACTGACGATAAGTTAAGACTTTGGATGTGCCTGGACTTAAAACAACGTGAGCAACAAAGTAGTTAATATCTTCAAGTTGTTTTGGAGGAATATCAAGAATCAAACTCATCCGGCTCGGAATTCCTTTTAAATACCAAATATGTGTACAAGATGAAGCTAATTCAATATGACCCATCCGTTCACGACGGACGTCTTTTGAAATAACTTCAACACCGCACTTTTCACATGTAATGCCTTGGAAACGAATTTTCTTATATTTCCCACAATGACATTCATAATCTTTGCTTGGACCGAAAATTCTTTCACAAAATAAACCATTTAATTCAGGCTTTTGTGAACGATAGTTAATTGTTTCAGCTTTTAAAACTTCACCGTGCGACCACGAACGAATCGTTTCAGAAGAGGCAAGTCCAACTTGGATAGCAGCTAATTTTTTGACATCAAACATTATCCTTTTTCCTCCTTTAATTCAAATATTCATGTAAGTCATCACTCTCGTCGGGGAGGTTTGCTCCTCCGTCGCGCGTTAATGACCTAATTGTCGAATTGATTTTTCTTTCTTCAGCTTGTGTTTCTCGGGCCAAAGCTTCCATATCAATTTGTACTCCTTCGGTATCAAGTAAACGAACATCCATACCGAGTGATTGTAATTCTTTTGTTAATACTTTAAAGGCTTCTGGCATTCCTGGTTGAGGAATTTCGTAACCTTTAATAATAGCTTCATACGTTTTACGACGACCAACGCGATCATCGGATTTAATTGTTAATAGTTCTTGTAAAGTATGAGCCGCGCCATAAGCTTCAAGTGCCCAGACTTCCATTTCACCAAATCTTTGTCCACCATTTTGAGCTTTACCACCGAGTGGTTGTTGCGTAACAAGTGAATATGGCCCTGTCGCACGAGCGTGCAATTTATCATCAACCATATGTACTAATTTGATTAAATACATTGAACCAACAGAAATTCTTTCGTCAAAACGTTCGCCAGTCCGACCATCATAAAGAATACTCTTACCATCAATGTCTAACTTAGCTTCTTCCATTAGTTCAAAAATTTCTTCATTTGTAATACCATCAAAAACTGGTGTTGCTAATTTAAAGCCTAATTTTTCACACGCTAAACCTAAATGCATTTCTAAAATTTGACCAATATTCATTCTTGAAGGAACGCCTAAAGGATTAAGCATAATATCAATTGGTGTGCCATCTGGTAAAAAGGGCATATCTTCAACTGGTAAAATACGAGAAATAACACCTTTATTACCGTGACGTCCACTCATTTTGTCACCTTCAGAAATTTTTCTTTTTTGCACAATATAAACGCGAACGACTTGATTTACACCAGCTGGTAAGTCATCACCTTTTTTACGTGAAAAAACTTTAACATCCAAAACAATACCTGCACCACCATGTGCTACGCGCAAGGAAGTATCTTTTCCTTCTTTTGTTTTATCAGAGAAAATCGCCATTAAAAGCTTTTCTTCTGGAGTAGGTTCGGTCACACCTTTTGGCGTCGTTTTTCCAACTAAAATATCGCCTTCTTTAACTTCAGCGCCAGGAACGATAATACCATGTTCATCCAAATAAGCTTTAGCTTCTTCACTAACGTTTGGAATATCACGCGTAATTTCTTCAGCACCTAATTTTGTATCACGACTTTCAACTTCATATTTTTCAATGTGAATTGAAGTATAAATATCTTCTTTGACTAAACGTTCAGACATAATAACAGCGTCTTCATAGTTATATCCACTCCAAGTCATAAAAGCGACAGTAACGTTTTGACCTAAAGCTAAATCACCATTATCCATTGCTGGACCATCAGCTAAAATATCACCAATTTCAATTTTTTGTCCGACTTTAACAATCGCTTTTTGATTAATACAAGTTCCTTGGTTAGAACGAGCAAACTTTTGTAAATCATATTTAGTATTTTTGCCTTTTTCGTCTCTAGCAATAATCATACGACTATCAACATAAGTAACTTCACCTTTAATTGTTGATAAAACTGCTAAACCAGAGTCACGCGCAATGATGTGTTCCATTCCTGTTCCAACGTACGGTGCGGCTGGTTTTAAAAGTGGTAAGGCTTGACGTTGCATGTTTGCGCCCATAAGTGCTCTTGTTGGGTCATCATTTTCTAAAAACGGAATACAAGAGGCAGCAATTGAAACAATTTGTTTAGGACTAACGTCAATATAATCAACGTCTTCGCGTGGTGCCATAATATTTTCACCATCACGACGAGCAACGACAAAGTCATCTAAAATAACATTATTTTCATCGATATTAATATTTGCATGAGCAATAACATAGTCTCTTTCATCATCAGCGGATAAATAATCCGATTCGTTTAAAATTTGATGAGTTTTTTTATCAACACGACGATACGGAGTTTCGATAAAGCCGTAACGATTAATTTTTGCATAAGTAGCAAGATTATTAATTAAACCAATATTTTGACCTTCAGGTGTTTCAATCGGACAAATACGACCATAGTGAGTATGATGAACGTCACGAACGTCCATCGAAGCACGATCGCGCGAAAGACCGCCAGGACCTAAAGCAGATAAACGACGTTTATTAGCTAATTCAGCAAGCGGGTTTGTTTGATCCATAAATTGCGAGAGTTGTGCACTATTAAAAAATTCACGAACACTTGAAGTTAATGGACTAATATTAATTAATGATTGTATTGTCGCGGTTTCCATGTCAGAAATCGACATTTTTTGTTGAATTGTCCGAACTGTTTTTGTTAAACCAATTCTAAATTGTGTTTGAATTAATTCACCAACACTACGAATCCGACGATTACCAAGGTGGTCGATATCGTCAGTATTACCAATACCATCAATAACATTAACAAAATAAGAAAAGATAGCAATAATGTCGGCAATTGTCACACGAGAAATCGTTTGATTTAAATCAGTTCCAATAATATTTGTTGTTGCACTTTTTTTATCATCAACATAAACTTTAACGACATTAACAATGCCATTATCGTCTAGTTCACGGTTAATATTAAGATTTTTTGTATGAGCGCCATTTTCAAAAACTTCTTTGTCTTTTAACATTTCAACGTCTTCTTTGCTTAAAAGATGTCCTTTAGTAAATAAAATTTCACCTTCACTTGAGACAAGATTTTCAGCTAATGTGCGATTAACTAAGCGGTTATAAATACCTAATTTTCGATTAAATTTAAAACGTCCAGCTCGACCTAGGTCATAACGTTTTTGGTCAAAAAACTTTTGAATTACAAAAGTCTTAACACCTTCGTTTGTAATTGGTTCGCCTGGTTTAAGTTTACGGAAAATTTCAATTAACGCATCACGTGACGTTTTAATATCTTGATCTTTTTGTAGAGTGTTTTTTAATAAAGTATTGTCACCAAACAATTTAATAAAATCCTTATTTTCTTCAATACCTAGGGCCTTTAATAAAACTGTTGCGTTTAGTTTTCTTTGCCGATCAATTCTCACCCACATTAAATCTTTTTGGTCTGTTTCAAATTCTAACCACGTGCCACGTGTTGGAATTAAATCAGCGTTATAAATGAATTTACCTGTTTTTTCAAATGTCTTGGACATATAAGCACCAGGTGAACGAACTAGTTGTGAAACGATAACGCGTTCAGCACCGTTAACGACAAAAGTTCCGTTTGGGGTCATAATTGGAATATCGCCCATAAAAACTTCAGTTTCTTTCATTTCGCCTGTTTTTTGCAAAACTAAAGCTAATTTCACACGTAAAGAGGCATTATATGTAAAATCTCGTTCTTTACATTCAAGTGGGGTTCTTTCTGGGTTTTCTAAACGTAAACCACGATACTCAATTAAAGCATCACGACGAACGTTGTAAACCGGAAAAACTTCTTTAAACACTTCGTCTAAGCCGATATTACGAAACCAATCAAAAGATTCAAGTTGAATTTCAGCTAAAAAGGGAAGTGGTAAAGTACCAGATTTTTTCGAATAATCGTGTCGATCATTAGGGAGTGTTTTTAAAGTTCTTTTTTTGTTATTCATCATATAACTCCTTTTCTTTTTATGTGTTTTAATTTCTCTTATAGCAACAAAAGCAAACTGCATCCTCTTTGGAGCAGCTTGCCAATTTGTTACGTTTTAAGAAAAAGTTTTGTTCATTAATAATTTTTGTCGCCTTAAGTTTTTTAACTTCTAAAGAAATGCTTTACAAGTAAAGCCAAATAATTCTAAAAATTAAATTACTTAACTTCGACTTCTGCACCAGCTTCAACTAGTGCTTTTTTATGTTCTTCAGCTTCAACTGGAGAAATGCCTTCTTTAATATTAACTGGGGCGCCATCAACGAGTTTTTTGGCATCCATAAGGCCTAAACCAGTAATTGCTTGAACGACTTTAATAACAGCAACTTTGCTCATTCCAACAGCTTTTAATACGAGATTAACATTCGTTGGTCCTTTGGCTTCAACTTCTTCTTCAACTGGTTGCGCATTCATCGCAACTGGAGCAGCGGCTGTTACGCCAAATTCAGTTTCAATCGCTTTAACTAAGTCGTTAAGCTCTAAAATCGTCATTTCTTTTAATGAAGCAATAATGTCTTCAATTTTTAATTTCGCCATTTATTTTTCCTCCTAAATTTCAAATTTTAATTGGCTTTGTCAGCAACTGCTTGAACCGTCCGAGCAAGTTGGCTAATTGGTGCTTGAAGGACCGATAACAAAACAGAAATCATTCCTTCACGGTTTGCTAATTTTGATAAGGTCGTCATTTCTTCTTTATTTACGACTTTACCTTCAACGAGCCCGCCTTTTAAAACAACAAATCCTTGTCGTCTTGCAAAGCGTGCGAGAGTTTTCGGGGCACTAACAACGTCATTAGAAAAAGCAAAAGCATTTGGTCCTTTTAATGTTTCAGCTAATTCGCCGTAACCGAGTTCATCTAAAGCTCTTAAAACTAATGAGTTTTTGTAAATGCCGACTTCAGTATTTTCGTTTCTTAAAGCTTTCCGAAGTTCTGTTAGTTGTTTAACGCTCATTCCCCGATATTCAAAAACAACAAGCGTCGTTGCGTCTTTTAACTTCGCTTGAATTTCACTAATAACAGCCTTTTTGGCATTTAATGTTTTTTCTTTCATCGCTTTCCACCTCCTTTATCTTGTTTTTTTCGATGTTTGAGGCTCCAATATACTTGTTAGAGATGTTTATTCGTATTTACCTCGGCAACTTAATTAAGCTTTTCGCCGTTGCTGTCTATGGTATATTGTGCTTCTATTTTTTTAAGTTTAACGTCCTGGCATGGCAATTTTAATTGACGGACCCATTGTTGTATGGATAACCGCGTTCTTAACGTAAGTGCCTTTGACGCTTGCCGGACGAACTTTTATAATCGTTTCGCAAAGAGCGCGAAGATTATCAACAATTTTTTCAGTTTCGAAACTAACGCGTGCAATCGAGACGTGAATATTTCCATCTTTATCAACACGATATTCGACTTTTCCCCGTTTAATTTCTTCAATAGCGCGGCCGATATCAACAGCGACCGTACCAGTTTTTGGATTTGGCATTAAACCTCTAGGTCCTAAAAGACGGCCCATCTTACCAAGTTCTGCCATCATTTCTGGTGTTGCAACAATAACATCAAATCCAAACCAATTTTCGTTTTTAATTTTTTCAAGCATATCAACACCACCAACAAAATCAGCACCAGCTTCTTTTGCTTCTTCTAATTTTGTATTTGTAATAGCTAAGATTTTTTTTGTTTTGCCGTTTCCGTGGGGCAAATTAATCGTTCCGCGAATTTGTTGATCGGCCATTCTTGGATTAACGTTTAAATTAAATGAAGCATCAACCGTTGCATCAAATTTAACGGGTGAGGTTTTTTTCACTAATTCGCACGCTTCTTCAAGAGCGTAAATTTTATTTTTCTCAACGAGTTCACGAACAGCTTTATATTTTTTTCCAAATTTCATAATTTTCTCCTTGTGGTCAAACGAGTTTAATACTCTTCCACTAATCCTCAACGATGGTAATGCCCATATTGCGGGCTGTACCTTCGATAATTTTAATTGCCGTTTCAATATCTTCGCAATTTAAATCGGGAAGTTTATATTCAGCAATTTCTTTAATTTTACTTTTTTTAACTTGACCTACTTTTGTCGTTTTGGAATTAGGTGATGCTTTTTGAATACCTGCAGCTTTTTTTAATAATTCGGCTGTTGGTGAAGTTTTAATGACAAAATCATGTGTTTTATCTTCATAAGCCGTAATTATAACTGGCACAGTTTCACCGCGGCGATCAGCAGTCTTTGCATTAAAGTCTGTACAAAACTTTGGCATAACAACACCGGCTGAGGCTAGTTTTGGTCCAGGTTTAGCCTCTCCTCCTGGAAGTTCCATCTTAACAACTTTGGCGATTCTTTTACTCACGTGACTACCTCCTATATTTTCTTTCGTCAGTGCTGTGGTCAAGGGATGAATCGATATTCCTTCCACACGAGGCAAGATGTGCCTCCACTTATGCGCATAAAAATACACGCTCGAATATTGTAGCAAAGACGACAAATAGATGCAAGAGAAATTTTCATAAGTATTTAATAT
>JAAYJX010000100.1 GCA_012522695.1 Erysipelotrichia bacterium | reverse complement strand
TTGGTATAATCACGAAAGGATTAAGTTGACATTAGGAGGATATTCTCCTATACAATATAGACTCATGAATCAATAAATGATCAATAACTACAAAGAACATAAAGTACAAGAAAATGGTATCAATTCAAAATCTGAAAGGCCGCAATCATATTATTTATTTTGCTATCTATGAGTTAGAAAGATATATAGGATTGAAGGCAGAAAAAATTAGTTTTCAATTAGCAAAAAGTGTAAGATTTTTTACGAGGTGGTGTATGAACTAGCAAACAATTGATTGAAATTAGATAAAGGCTACATAAAATTTTTAGGAATATTATCATAAATGAAAGACGACCAACGGAGTAAGTAATCATTTGAGATTATTCAGTTCATTCAGTGAATACTGAAAGTCGTTGGAATAATAACAATGTTCATAAATGATGGCGTTATTTGACTATTTGATTCATCAAATCAACTTTTGAACTTGATCAACCTAATTAAGATGTCTTTAATAAATACATATCTTCTAGTGTAGTTATTAGGAATTCGAATAAGTTTTATACCGTTATCTTCACAGATTTTTTCTTTCATTTTATCGCGTGTAATGACTTCGTTATCAGTCGTGTGCTCTTCGCCGTCAAGCTCAATCACTAAACGTGGGAATTCATCTTCTTTGATTTTTTCATAAATAACAAAATCAAAAACTGACTTGGTCCCGTAATCAAATAGTTCGGGGCTCGTGAATCGATTAAGGACATCACTGACCTTGACTTGTTTTTCAATTGTAAATTGACTTTGAATAGAGAGAATCTGATTGACGGTCGTAAGAAGTTCTTTTTCTTTAATCGTGCTATATTGCCGATAGTTCATGCTATTCACATATTGATTGTTTGATGTCTCTGTTAATTTTATTTCTTTACCTTTATCCGTCAAATAATGAATCAGTTCATAAATATCATTTGAGGCTTTTGAGCGTCGATTAATTTCTCGCATGTCTCCAACCATTACAAACTCTTTCTTAGCCCTAGTTGTGGCGACATTAATGAGCTCCTGATTATTTTTAACCCAATCAAAGGCTTTTGGAGTCGTTTTCCTCGTAATCGCAGCGGAAAAATAGATTTTATCTTTCTCATCACCTTGAAAAGTGTGAACCGTGCCGACATCGACGCCAGTGATATTTTCTTTCTTAATGCGATCTAGTATCAAATCTGCTTGATTTCTAAAAGGGGTAATGATACCAATTGACTCTCCATTTTTATTTGTTTTTATGTCAGAAATAATCGCGTCAATTTCAGGTAATGATGTATTCTTCGTGTTAGAACGGGCAAATATTTTTTGATTTACCTGAATATGGAAAAGGGCCTTCTTTTCAAGGTCATCTTTTTGGGGAACGATTAACTTTGAGTGATAGTATTTTTTATTACTAAACGCTATGATGTCTTGATGGCAACGATAGTGATAACGTAATAGAACAAATTTAGAGACACTATCAACGCTTTGCATTGTTCGAATAATTGAACTTTCAACATAATGATAGGGTTTGGCTATTTTATACTTATTCATTAACATCTGGTTCACTTCTGGTGATATGGTAATGACAGGTTGTAACTGATTTTGATCGCCAACGAGTAGCAAGCGTTCCCCACGGATTATTGAGAAAAGCGAATATCCAATTGAGCATTGACCCGCCTCATCGATAATTGTGAGACTAAAGGATGGTGTGGGTGGGCCTAGACGCCATGCAGATTGATTTGTCGTCAACACAATCGGAAAAACTCGCTGCAGCATCGTCAAGTTTTTTAAATCCATGATGTAGCGATTAAAAGCAGACACTTGCTCGTATTCATCTTCGATATCAAGCAGGTCAACAAACTCCTTATACTTAGGTTCGTCTAGGCGTTTGATGCACTTGACACTTGTATAAAAAAGCCACATTAAAAACGAATCATTAGCTTGGACAACGTTTTTATGAATTTCTTCATCTTGATAGATTGGTAAAGTACCCAATTTAGCCTTCTTCGCTTCGAGTTCTGATTGCACAATAATATTAACGCGTAGGTCATGCGCAAGATATTTGAGCATACTTTCTAAGGCATCAATAGACTCTTCGAGTTCCAGCCTTTCTTCGTATTGATCGATGATTAAATTGATTGTTTTTAAATTGTGCTTATTACTCAAACTAATGCGACTAAGTTTTTCTTCATCAACAATGTACTGCTTATGCTTTTGAATGTTGCTTTTTATTGCAAGTAGTGATTCACGAATCTTACCATTGTTACCCAAACGGAGAAATGGCAAAGGTATAGGACGATTTTGAAATTTAATGTTTTGCAATTTTAATCCGATATCATCAATTGGTTTATTGTTATTTGATGACACAAGTACGGTTTGTTCATTAAAAAAGGCGGAGATAAGTAGATTGATAATGCTATGTGTCTTACCTGTGCCAGGAGGTCCTTGAACATAGGTTACTGGTTGTTTTAGAGCATTATGAATAACACGTAACTGATCGACATTCATCATTTGATTTATTAATACGATATCAAAGGCACGTTTACGGCTCAATTGGCTAGTATCCATATTTCCAAAGAAAGCATTAAGGGGAGTTGAAAGGAGGTCTTTATTTTTGGCGGTTGTAATTGATTGAAGTTCTCGTTCAATATAACTATTATAATTTCTAACCAAGTCAAATATATAGGGACGATCGTCTATACTTTCGTTGAAACGCTTTAATGATTTCTCCAACATTTGTTTTGCTTTATGAGGATTATCAATAAATAGTTTTGTAAAAACATCCACTTCTAAATCAAGATAATTCCTAATATTATGTTTGAACTCACTTTCTTTGTCACTTGCGAATTCGTAATTAAATAACGTTTCATCGCCGATGACTAATTGGCGATTTTCTGGATCAAACATCAGACGTTTATAAACACAAACAAAGAGACCTTTTGTTGTTTTTATTGATAAAAGATTAAAGGCTAATTCAGTAATTTGAAATGTTTTTTCTTTATCCTGACGAGCAATTCGTTCGATTTTTTCGGTTAACTCCGCCATTTGTTTTAAAGACAACTCGTAAAAGCCATGCTTCTTTGCTCTTTTCAACTCATCTTCATCAATTGCACTAACTAGATTCGTATCCTTTTGATAGGGGACATTATCATATTTAATGGCTTCTTTAAGATAATCAAGAATTTTATCATTATATAAATCATATTCAAGCCATTGTAGATCATTGAGGTTGTTTTTAATAAACGTAATCAAATTTTCTGGGCGTTTATAGGTTGTGTGGTCAAGTACATTTGCCGTTTTGATTTTATCAAATTGAAGTGCAATATTGGTCAAGAGACCATTTGTTTCATTATTGACCATCCCAATGTTAAATGCCGTAACGATTAAACGTCTTGATTTACAATCTATATCATTGACTGCGCACCAATAAGAGGTCTCACCTCCGGTTTGATTCAAATAATCAATGGATAACCACTTTGCCTCTTTTATGGCTTGAGAAATTGACTTCGCGATGTCGCTCATGGAAGACTCCTAAATATATCTTGATAAGAGAATTATACCCTATATAGAGAAAGATACCCGCACGCTTTTCCCTTCCTTGTGCAAATAAGCAATATTTTCATATCATTACTTGCTAGTTTCTAATGGAACTACAAATTTGATTCGGAACTTTGAATCTCCTAATAATTAACTAATGAATAACACATGTATCCTTAACAAGTAAAAATCTTTAATCTCGCATAATTTCTAAAAACCAAAATTAATTACATCCGATAGTAAGAATACTAGTGAGCTAGAAAGATGTTAATTGTTCTACTCAGTATTGAATCAAGTGAAAGTATTAGTTGAGTTTTTTAACTTTACAAGCAGTCAGACCAGCGCAATAAGAAATTTACAATAATTTGTTTTTTTACAATTATTTTTCGTTTTTATAGAATTGTCTTCCCGACATAATGACACGTAATACCAAATTTGCTATTCAAGTTGAATTTAAAATAGAAATTATAAACTGTCAACTGTACTAATTTGTTTTTTATGTGCATGAAAACAAAAGTAACAAACCGATTATTACAACAAACATGATACCAGCAATAGTATGAATTGCTTTCTCTTTTTCCTTAAAATCTAATATTAGAGGAACTATTGTTCTTCTGTGAATATAATATTTATTCTTCTTAATACTCCCTACATGATTCTTATCAACTAACTCACGTATTTTTTGTCTTTTGACATTAAACTCTTTCTCTAGGGATACGTAAGAAGAGTATATTTCACCAGACACTGTGATACTTTCTCTAGTTTTGTTAATTTTGTGTTCACCAATATTTTGATGTTTTTGGGCATCGTTTTCCTGTTTTTTTCATGTGATTTATCATA
Organism: Erysipelotrichia bacterium; assembly: GCA_012522695.1. Taxonomy (GTDB): domain Bacteria; phylum Bacillota_I; class Bacilli_A; order RFN20; family CAG-826; genus UBA1424. The sequence continues at coordinate 432 of JAAYJX010000100.1, read as the reverse complement.
TTTTTTTACGCTATTTATTGGGCTCATCAATGGTGTTACTGCCTTAGAGGAAGAATAATTTAACATGTCAACGAGTTCAGAATCTTCAATTTTTTTTGTCTTACTTCTGGCTAGAAGGTCATCATTCCAATTTCTAAGTATGTTATACTCACTCAAATACTGAACATTTTTAGCAAACCTAGAAAACTTGTAGATTGTTGTATCCTTAACTTTAGAGGATTTTTCGAAAAACCTAATTTGCAAAAGAGAAAAAAGGCCTTATTAAAGCAAAAAAAGGCCTGATACGTATTGTATCAAACCTTACATTTCAATATGGTACGGTGAATGGGACTCGAACCCACAAAGTGTTTACCACCATTAGAACCTGAATCTAACGCGTCTACCATTTCCGCCATCACCGTGCTTTTATAAGTATAAACGAACAAGTGAACA
>JAAYJX010000099.1 GCA_012522695.1 Erysipelotrichia bacterium | reverse complement strand
GCATTTTGAAAAAATAAAGACTCCTTTCTAAATAATTGTCAGACTCCTCATTATGTTTATAAATCTTTTCTATATCTTTTTCAAGAAGTTGGAAATCAATGAATGATAAATCTGGATTTTCCTTCCATTGTGAAACTTCTTTAATTAAATCTGGGGCCAATTCCCTGAGCATCGAAAAGTAAGAGGAGTAATGAACAAAATCAAGTTTTGATGTTTCTAAAAGAAATTTTTCCGGAAGATACTCTTTCCAAATTTCTTTCATAATAATTCTGGAAACCCCTTTTCGCATTAATAATTGGGTTGGAAGTTTCATGACATATTCAATAATCCGGATATCCAAAAGAGGATATCTGTATTCAATTCCATGCCTAAAACCCTGGACATATGCGTCTTCACAACGTTCAGCAATTGAATATCCATAAATCATATTCAAATAAAAATCTTTTCTTGAACGAAATTTATAGATTTTATTGATTTCTAATCGGTTTCTTTTTTTTGAATCTTTTTTGATATAGCGGGTTCTTTCTTTTTGGTCTTTTTTCGAGCCGGGGTTAACCCAACCAAACCAGGGAAAGATTATTTCATAAATAAAGACACGTAATATTGATTTTACAGAAAGGCCCCAAAGGTTATCTTTAAAGACCCTCCATTTCAAAGAAAAAAACAATTCAGAATAAATTCCTGCAGTGGAAGCACTAAGGAATTGGTCACCTCCCCAACCACTAAAAATTATATCAATATTTTCTTTTTGTGCCTGGCTTAATAAATCTTCCTCCCAGAAGGCCCCGTAATTTAAATGAAGCTCATGAAGGTATTGCAGGACCTTAGGTTTGGTTAAATTGCAAAAAACAGGTTCAATTCTTCCTGCTTCTGCAATTTTATTCACTAAATTCCTTTCGTCCTTTTTTTCATTATCAATTGGAAAAACTTTTGGAGAATAGGAATACCCCAAAAATAAATTCTGATCGCGATAATTTTTCCTTGCCAATAATGCGATCAGACCTGAATCTAATCCACCACTTAAATGAGCAGCAGCCTGATAGCGCTGGTCAGACCTGATTCTCACCGAATCTTCTAAAAGAGTTTTTAATTCCTGGATGGCGGTTTCTTGATCAATACTAAAATCAGTTTTGATTTTTTCCGGAAACCAATATTTTTCCTGGGAAATTTTTCCATTGGCAACCCGTAAAAAATGACCTGGTTTTACCTTTCTAACTTTTTGATTTGGGGTTTTTTCCAGATCGGTAATATTGAAATTTTTTAACAACCAGGATTCCTGAAGTTTTTCTTTTGAGCAAAAAATCCTGGATAGATGCAAGTAATCTGAAGAAAAGGAAAATTCCTCATTATGAACCACATAAGATAGGGGTTGGATTCCTAGATGATCGCGAAAAAGCAATAATTCGGATACTTTTGATAAAAAAATGGCAATTGCAAAGTCCCCATTTAACTTTTTTACAAAGGAGGGTCCCCATTCTTTAAAAGCTTTGGCAACGAATTCCGGAGTGGGAACTTTTTTAGGAAAAGCGAGTTCTTTGTAAAGATCCTCCTGATTATAAATTTGTCCGGAAAAAAGAACCAGGACATCCTTTTTTTCAGAAGAAAAGAAAACGTCAGTATTTTTTTTAATCCCTTTTTTTCCTAAATTGGAAAAAAAGCTAATTCCAGGAATAAAATATTGAAATGTGAGAAGGTTTTCCGATTTAAAATCATTAAAAAAAGGAAGATTTTCCAGGGAGGTTTTCTTCTTATTTAAATGAAAGCAACCAAAAAGCATTAAAATGGATTCTAGGCATAAGAAAAAAGAAAAGAATTAGGACGAATTTTCAAGCTCATCTATGCTCTGATTCTACGGGTTGGATCGGTGGGTTTCTCCAATTCGTTTTGTGTACCACCATAAGTATCCTTCTTTACCGAAACCACTTTTACCGCAGGTTTGATCCAGGTTTTCTTTATGATGGGAGGAGTGTTCATCGCAAATATGGGGCTCATGGATAATGTTCTCTGCAAATTTAGAGAATAAGGTGAATGAAAACAAGTATTCTTTCCTGATTAACGGTTTT
>JAAYJX010000098.1 GCA_012522695.1 Erysipelotrichia bacterium | reverse complement strand
GCGAAAGGAGATCCTATAGCAGATTTATACAACGACATGGCCGCTGAGCAAAAAGCAAGAGCAACCTACGAAAACTTAATCTTGTTGACCGATGACCCTCTTGTTAAAGACACCCTGAGATGGCTTAGGGAACGTGAAATAGTTCACTTTCAAAGATTCGGAGAAGGATTAAGGTTAGTTGAAGAATATTCTACAAATAAAAGACATTTTTAAATGTTTTAAGGAACGATTCTTTTTGTTTAATTAGAATCGTTCCTTCTTTATAATAGATTCAAGAACAAAAAGAACCGTCCGTAATTTCGTAAATTAGATGGTGTTGAATATTAATGTGTTTGGAATTATGACTTCATCTTGTTTATGTTTGTAAATAAAATCTAAACAAAAGAAACAATCTGCCGATAGTAATCATAGGAGACTATTAACTCCTCCAGTCTAATCAAGGAGGCATTTTATGATATTTGGGACTATACGAGATACTGTAAAACAATGGCAATTGTCGACAAAATGGGAAATTAAAAATCAATCCGGAAATATTTTTGCAAAAGATGATAAAGATAAAAAAGTATTGTCTCCTGAGGAACGAAGAATAAATGACTTTAAGGAACATATTAAAACAGATCAGGAGAATCAAAAATATGCTCGTATTTATTCTAAAATATCGAGCGGTCAGGATTTAAATCCCGAAGAACTCAATGAGTTAAAACGACGTGACCCGGAAGCATATATGAAGTATATGGGCGACAAAATGGAGCAAGAGGCATACGAGAAAAGACTTAGAGAGTGTAAAACAAAGGACGAGGCTGAGAGACTTCAAATAAATAAATTAAATGGTAAATTGACCGAACTCAAATCCATTATGAATAATCCCAATATACCTAAAGGAAAGAAACTTGAAGAAGCACAAAGAATATTGGACAATGTTACCAAATCGGTAAAAATATATAATGAGTTCATAGAAAGCGAGGAGTTTAGGGAACTTCCCACTGAAGAAGAACTATTGGAGGGAGAACGTCAAAAAATCGAAGAACAGGAAGAACTTCTTAATCCCGAAGAAACGAATGAGCTTGATGAAGAAGTAAAAACGGAAGATGGTGCCGACAAAGTTGATGCTGAAGCCGGTAATATAGTTGGCGATAAAATTGAAAAAGAAAATAAAGTTGGTAATAAAGTCGATGATGAGAACGATAAAAGCAAAGTCACCAAAGGTAAAAAGACAAAAAAGCTTGTTACAAAAGACATTAATGCGGACGTTAATTTTAGACCTAATAGGGCAACAGAAGTTGAGAAAGCTGTTATGAAAGAGATATTTGATTTACAAGAAAAACATTTTGGGATAGGAAAAAAATCAATAAAAATTGATATGTCGATATAATTAGATATAGTTAGATGTAGTATCTATAGCAAGTACAAGTATAGAGGGTTTTACCTGTTTGTAGTTGAATTATCCTCCTATGGTATTTTATTTTACCATAGGAGGATATGTATTATTTACAGACTTTTTTTCACAGGACTCACATATTCCGGTTTTTGTCTTTTTCGTTTAAATTTCTTTATTCGATTGGTTTATATGTAAAGCTGTAGCAACTTCCAACGTTCGTAAAAGACTATGCTGCATGCCAATATTTGTTACATCTATTTGGTTTACACAAAGTGTAAGCCAAGGCATTTTTTCGGCTAAAATATCTATCAGCAAACTCACATCTATGTTAGTCATTTTTTCTTTAGAAGTATATACTGAAAATTGCAGATGTTCAAAGCCGATTTTTTTATAAAAAGTTGGATTTACTGAATTTTTGGCTTAAGATAATGTGTTGCTAATGCTTTTTGACTTAAATCGAATGTTATTTGTTTTCTGCTTTCGGATTTCTTTTTATTTTGATATACCGATAATTCACTATAATATTCTTCTGCAAATTGTTTATCATTAGGATTGTTTTTGTTGTATCTATAAATCTCTC
>JAAYJX010000097.1 GCA_012522695.1 Erysipelotrichia bacterium | reverse complement strand
GTTTGTCAATGAATAATTATATTGCTTTTTGAAACGAATATCAACAATGTAATCTTAAAAAGATTGAAATTCGATTATATATTTTAAATTTAAATTAATAAGATACTTTTTATGCGTCTTTTTGAACAGTTTCTTTTTCTTCTTTATGAAAGATTTTGTTAAATAGACGTATAACTTTTGGTTCTAAAAATCTTAATAAGAAATATAGACCAATTGTTGCAACTATTGCAAAAAGAAAACCAAAAATAACATCAGTTGGCCAATGAACACCAAACCATAAACGAGAGAAGCCAATCAGCACTGCTAAAATAGTCATGGGAATACCAAGTTTTTTACTATGAAATAGCATCATCAAAGCACAAGCTAGTGAAGCAACAGAATGACCAGAGAAAAACGAACGATTATTTGGAATTTTCATAAAACCAAGAAAAACACCTTCACCATAAAATGTAGCAACAACAGAACCTTGAATTGTTTGGGCCTTGTCGCCATAAACATCTATTGTTTTTTGATAAAATGGACGTGATCGATCAAATAGTCGCTTAACGATAAAATCGTTAGCCCCACCGATAAGTAAATAAGCGATGACAACATAAATACCCATTTTTCTTGTTTTTTTGAATAAGAGCATAATAACTCCAGAAGCAATCCATAAAAAGCCATGGTCACCTAAAGTCGTGATAATTAGAAAAATCACATTAATAAAAGGCCCGTGCAAAGAGTTTAGCCAATACAAAAAGTTCATTTCCCAAGGACCCATGTCCCAAAAATGACCGACATTTTGTAAGCCTTCAATTGCTGTTAAGAAAATAACGCCTAGAGTAGTCATTTAATTTACCTCCTTTATTTCTTTCTTTTCGCCTAATTTAGAAATTTTTAATGAAACGGCAATACCAAAAGCTAGTAATATTCCCGCAAGCAAGATTTCCCACCAACGGAATCCTAATAGCCCATAATAACTTACTGTTTCAAAGTTATAAAACATTGAAATAATTGATCCGATAATAACACCAATAATCATATAAAAAGTTGAGACCCGATATTTAGCTAAGACAAGGGCCATAATTTTGGAAGCTATTAAAATGCCTGCTAATATTCCACAAGCAAGGCACGTGTATAATCCAAGTGTACTACCTACATTAGTCCAAGTTAAAAAATTAGTAATCATGCTTATATTAGGTTTGTAAAAACCTAAAACAATCATAATCATTGAGCCAGAAATACCAGGCACAACTAAAGCAAAGCCAGGAATAATTCCTACAAAAGCGACTAAAAAATATAACCACCAAGGCCTTGAATCATAAAGAGATTGAATATCAATTTCAAAGTAAACAGATAAAAACCCTAAACTAGCGGCAAATAAAAAACTAATAAGAAAAAGAAAAATATACAGTTTATTTACCTTAACACCTTTTACTTCTTTAATAAGACTCGGGAGACCGCCTAAAATAAATCCGACAAATAATGTCAAAACCGCAAACATAATATGATCAAAAGCTAATTTAAAAGGATACCAGCAAATTAAAATAGAAATAACAATACCTAATAAGATTGGTAATAATGTTTTAATAGAAAATACAAATTGTTTAAATATGTTGTTAACGGCATTAATAATTTTATCGTATAAGTTAAAAATTAAGGCCATTGTTCCGCCACTTACACCAGGTATTAAAAAAGCAACCCCGACACCTAAGGCACGTACTAAGTCGCCCCATTTAATTTTTTGCTGTTCAGGTTGCATATTAAAATTATATTACAACATTTAATTGTTATTTGATAGAACTTTT
>JAAYJX010000096.1 GCA_012522695.1 Erysipelotrichia bacterium | reverse complement strand
GTAATCGTTAAACCAGCATTAGCACTTAACCCGCCAATACTTTTATCTGCTTCACTTAAATAACTAACAAGTGTCGGTCCAAAAGCTAGTAAAACAAAAAGTCGACCTAAAGCCGCTGGGTTAAAAATGTTATTACCAAATCCACCAAAAGCGTGTTTAACGATTAAAGTTGCAAATAAATTACCGACAACAACAACATAATAAGGAGTGCCAACCGGAAGTGTTAAAGCTAAAATAACACCCGTCACAACACTAAAGTTATCTTTAATAAAAGAAAGTATGTATTTATCATAAGCCCCGTGCTTACTTTTTTTATAACGTAAACTTCCAGCAATTAGATCACTAACAAGACTTACGACAATTGAAATAAGCATAATTAAAATTGTTTTTAAACCATAATTAACCCCAAGGATAAAATTATAAGTAACCGAAGCAATAAAAATAACACCTAAGCCAATTAGAAGTTCAATCATAATTTGGCTCGTCGTTCTTTTCGGGCGAATAAATGGAGCAGTTCCCGTTACGATATTCATTTTTTAAAAGCCTCTACTTTCTAACGGGCATAACCCGTAATAATGTTTTTGCTTTTTTAACAAAATCAGCTACTTCGATTTTGCTTGGACAAACATAACTACAAAGTCCGCAGTCCATACAACGTGAAGTTTCAAGTTTATCTAACCTCGTATTATCACGGCCTTCAAAAGCTTTCATAATTTCGACTGGTTGTAAGCCTGCTGGGCAATTATTTGTACATTCGCCGCATCTAAGACATTGAACGCTTTTATACGTAACTTTTTCAAGTAAAGTAAGGCCTCCATGAATTGGCTGAATAGCAAAATTAGCATCACGAGATGCATTCGTCGTCATCGGCCCACCAGGAAGCAAATTAAATTCGACGTCTTGACGAAGTTCGAATTCGTCGAGGATGAGACTTGCTAAAACGCCGATTGGTACGATAATATTACTTGGATTTGTCACGATATTACCACTAACTGTAATTCTTCTTTTTGTTAAAACTTTGCCGTGTTTTAAGGCATCATTAACACTAATTGCCGTCATGACATTATTAACAATAACGCCAATTTCTGAAGGTAAACGATTGTATCGTTTTTTAAATATTTGCTTAACTAAAGTTCCCTCCCACCCCATTGGATATTTATCAGGAACTTCAACAATTTTTATACTCGGGTAATTTATCGCAGCATTAATAAGAGCATCACGCGCTTCTTCTTTGCCTTTTTTTATCGCGATAATTACGTTTTGAGCCTCAGCTGCTTTTTGTAAATATATCGAGCCCTCAATAATATCGACCGCATAATCTTTACTCATGCAATAATCCGTCGTTAAATAAGGCTCACATTCCACCGCATTTATTAAAACTGTGTGAATATTTTGAGTGTTGTTATATTTAATCCATGTTGGAAAGCCTGCACCACCTAAACCAACAATTCCGGCTTTTTTAATTGCTTGAACAATTTCTTCGCGGCTATCTTCATGACTAACTGTTTTAAGGGGAGTTTCGTGTTCCATTTTAAAATCATTTTCAATAACTAAATGATCAACAAGACGGTTATTAGCAACATTAATCATTTTTTCAATACCAATAACTGTGCCTGAAACACTACTAAACAAAGGAACACTCATCTCTTCTCGATAAGCAATTAGCGTACCAACTTTAACTTTTTCACCAGCTAAAACTAAAGGAGCGCATGTCGCTGTCGCTGCTTGACCAGC
>JAAYJX010000095.1 GCA_012522695.1 Erysipelotrichia bacterium | reverse complement strand
TCGCATGAAAATGACTATCACGTTTTAAATAAAATACTCACAAATAAATTTAAACCTAAATATATGGGTATGCTTTGTTCACCAGATAAAATAAAAAGTTATTTAGAAAAAACATATCAAACTTTCGGAAAAGAAATTAATTTGTCTAATTTTTACGCACCTATCGGATTGCAATTAGGAGGTAATTCTCCTGAGGATATTGCTATTTCTATTTCTTCAGAAATACTTGCTGTTTATCATGATAAACAAGATATTAAACATATGAGGGAAATGCTTAGTGGTGACGATTGTTACTGGTAAAATTAATTCTGGTAAAACAACCTTTTTAGAAAATTTGTACCACAAAAATAAATCAGGTGATGGATTTATCGCGCGTAAATATTTTCTAAACGGAGGTATTCATCATTTTACTTTAGAACGACTTAGTAACAAAGATACATATTCATGGATGATTCATCAAAAGTTTTATCAAAATGAGTTTGAAAAAACTGAAAAGTTTGGTCCTTATTACATGAACCTAGAAACATTAGAAATAGTGACATCTATATATGACGATTTACTAGAGTCAGGAATTTCACCTCTTTTTGTAGACGAGGTCGGCGTTCTTGAATTACAAAAAAAAGGTTACTATGCAATATTAAATAAATTGTTAGCAAATCAAATTGAGGTAATTTTTAGTGCGCGTGAAGATTTAGTTGATTCTCTTGTTCATTTTTTTAAAATAAGTGATTACCAAGTTAAAGAAGTTAAAATTAAGGAAAAAAACAATGTATGATTATGCAATTATGAACGGCAACGTTTATATAAATGGTAGTTGGCAAATAACTAATCTTTATGTTAAAGATGAAATAATCGCTTTAATAAGTGAAGAACATTTAAGTGCCACACATGTTATTGACGCTAAAGGCCTTGAAGTATTGCCCGGTATTATTGACCCACACGTTCATTTTGAATTAAAGGTTGGGACAATGAAATCGGTTGATGATTTTTATCATGGCTCAGTTGCTGCCGCATATGGAGGTGTAACTTCTATTATTGATTTTTTAGATCCCGTTAGTAATGCTGATGAATTAGAAAAAGCATATAAACAACGAATGGCTCTAGCTAAAAAATCTGTTGTTGATTATCGCCTTCATGCTTGTTTAAAAAGCCCAAATGGTGATTTAGAGCAATTTATTAAAAAAATGAAAGAACTAGATTTACATACTCTTAAAGTATTTACGACTTATTCAGACTCTTCTCGTCGTACAAACGATGAAGACATAATTAAGTTATTAAAACTTGCAAATGAATATGATTTTCTGCTTTTGATTCATGTTGAAAATGACGGACTAATTCACGTTAAAAATGATTATACATACGAAGATTTACCACTCTCTAGACCGAGCCAATCTGAGGAGACTGAAGCACTGAAATTAGCTGGTTATGTTCGTGATTATGGTGGGCGTCTTTATATGGTACATCTAAGTTCAGGTAATACGATTGCTACTTTAAAAGAACATTACATTGATGTTTTAAATAAGAGTTTTTATGTTGAAAGTTGTCCGCAATACTTTACTTTTACAAATGATTCTTATCAACGAGAAGACGGCTATCTTTATACAATGGCTCCACCTCTAAGAGGTTTTGCTTCACGAAAATTGTTATTTGAACATCAAGATTATATTGACACAATTGGAACAGACCATTGCGCTTTTAATGTCGCTGATAAAAAAGATCGTATGCTTCATGAAATTCCCTTAGGAGTTGGAAGTATTGAACATTCGTTTGCTATTATGAGACATCATTTAGGAGATATTGTTATTGATAAAATGACTAAAAATGTGGCAAATTTACACTATTTAAGTCAAAAAGGTGAATTGAAAGTAGGAAATGATGCAGATTTAGTTTTATTTAAAAAAGAACCCAAGAGTGTTATTTTAGATCAACACGGTAAAGCAGATTATTCCTTATATATTGGCCAATCATCATCTGGACAAGTTATCTCAACTATGGTTAGAGGAAATTTTATTATTCAAGATCGAGCCTATTTAGGCGGAAAAGGAAAGTGGATTAAAGGGAGGGCGAGTAAATGAAAACGGCGATTGTTAATGTAAGAGTCTATGACTTTAAGAATTATTTAGAAAATCATTTTGTTGTTTTTGATCGACAAATTTTAATAGTTGCGCCAATGAGCGAGTTTGTTGATGAAGGTTATAAAATAATCGACGGTAAAAATATGCTTTTAATGCCTGGATTAATTTGTGCACACACACATCTTTATTCAATGTTGGCTCGAGGACTTTCACTTCCGTTTAATCCAAAAAACTTTCAAGAAATTCTTGATCAAATGTGGTGGAAACTTGATCGTCATATCGATAATGAAACGACGTATTATAGTGGAGTAGTTGGTGCACATGAATTTTTACTAAACGGCGTAACAACAATTATCGACCATCATGCAAGTGCTCTTAATATTACAGGTTCGCTTGCCTCATTAAAGAAAAGTGTATGTGATTTAGCTTCAATGCGGGCAATTATGGCTTTTGAAGTAAGTGATCGCTTTGATGTAAATAAAGCTATTAAAGAAAACATTAACTACATTAAACGTTTTAAAACTCCTTATACGGCTGGATTATTTGGTTTACATGCTTCAAGTAGTCTTTCCGAACAAACATTATTACAAGTTCAAAAAGTTTTAAAAGATATTCCCATTCATATTCATGTTGCTGAAAGTGAAATGGATCAAGAGGATTGTCAATCAAAATATAAAATGCGTGTTGTTGAAAGACTTCATCGACATCAACTTATTAATGAAAACAGTTTATTGGTTCATTGCGTTCATGTTAACGATCAAGAAATTGAAATAATTCGTAAAACAGGTGCTAAAGTTGTTGCTAATATTACTTCTAATATGAACAACGCTGTTGGATTACCTAATTTAGTAAAATTCAAACAAAGAGGAATTCCTGTTTTTATTGGTAATGACGGGCTTTCAACTAGTATTGCTAATGAATATTTAAACGTTGTTTACGGTATGCATTTACATAGTAAAAAACCAACTAATTTTGGTCTTGTTGAATTAACTGAAATGATTATTGATGCTTATATGTATGTTTCTACTTTACTTAATATAAAATTAGGACGAATTGAACCAACTTATGAGGCCGATTTATTACTTGTCCCGTACATTCCTATATCTCCCGTAGACAATACAAATATTTTAGGCCACGTTTTTTACGGATTAATGAATTCATTTAAACCTAAAGATGTTTTTGTTGGTGGCAAACAACTCGTTAAAGATTATGTCTCTACAAATAAAAAATTAATTTTAGAATATGAAAAAGCCCAAGGCGTTGCTGAACAACTATGGGCAAGAATTCAAGGAGAAAAATAATGGATTTATCAACAAAGTTTGACGGATTATTTTTAAAAAACCCTTTAATGCCAGCCGCTGGTCCATTAGTTGGCGACTTTGAAAAACTATTATTTATGCAAGAAGCGGGTTGTGGTGCGATTGTAACTAAAACAATTTCAACAAAAGATGCTCGTATTCCTAAACCATGTATTTATGGTGAACGCGATTTTATTATGAATAGTGAATTATGGAGTGAATATAATAAAGAAAAATGGTTGGAAGAATTTTTACCAGAATTCGCTAAAGTGCGTGATCAAAGACCGTTAATTATTAGCGTTGGTTATACAAAAGAAGATATGGAGATATTAATCCCTCTTCTTGAACCATTTGCTGACGCATACGAAGTCTCAACACACTATGTTGGTACAGATCATAGCGTCATTGCCGAAACAGTTAAAACGATAAGAAAACATAGCAAAAAGCCTTTATATATGAAAATAAGTCCGCATATCCCAGACCCTTCTGGCTTTGCTAAGGCGATTAAAGATGCTGGAGCTAATGGTGTTGTTGCCGTAAATTCTTTAGGTCCAACAATGAAAATAGATCTTAAAAAAAGAAAAATTATTTATGGAAATGAGCAAGGTTTTGTATGGACGAGTGGACCAGTAATTAAAAATCTCGCTCTTGCAACCGTTTATGCTATTAAACAAGCCGAGCCTTCTTTAACAGTTATTGGCGTTGGAGGTATTTCTTCAGCAGATGATGTGATTGAATTTTTATTAGCAGGAGCAAGCGCTGTGCAAATGCTTTCCAGCGCTTTGTTAAAGGGCAAACAACTTTATGCCAAAATTATTGAAGATTTACCAAAAGCATTACTTAAATACGGTTTTAAGTCAATCGAAGAAGTAATTCAAACACAATTGATTAATAAAGTTAAATATAAAGCTAATGTCCCATATCTAATCCCAGAAAAATGTATTCGTTGTATGCTTTGTGTTAAAATTTGTCCTTATTTCGCAATTGAAATGAAGGACGTTATTACTTTTGATGCGACGAAATGTTTTGCATGTGGATTATGCCCAGTCAAATGCCCAACAGGTGCAATTGTGATGTTAGAAGATGAGGAGTGATGAATGTTTGATAAAAATAAATCAACGATAAAAATAGACCACGATGAAAAATGTTCAGGTCAGGCCTTATATACCTCTGACATCGTTTTAGACGATATGGTTTATGCTAAAACATTACGTTCAAAACATGCAAAGGCTAAAATTATTTCAATCTATATACCAACTCTACCAGAAGAGTATTACATAATTGATTACCATGATATTTTAAACGAAAATTATGTCAAAATGATTTTTACAGATTGGCCTGTTTTTGCTCAAAATGAAGTTAATCATATTGGCGAACCAATATTATTAGTAGTCGGTCCAAAAAAAGAAGAAATTGATCGCATTTTAGAGCAAATTGTCGTTAATTATGAAGTTAAAGAAGCCGTTTTTGATTTTTCTAATAGCAAAATTCAAAGGGGTTTTAAAAAAGGAAATATTCTTTTAGCTCAAAATGAGACCGCTTTTACTTTTAAAGAAACTTTTAATACAGGTTATCAAGAACAAGCTTATATTGAACCACAAGGAATGATTGCTTATTTAGATGAAGATAAAGTGACGATTATTGGTTCGATGCAATGCCCTTATTATATTAAGAACGCTGTAATAAACACTTTAGGTTATCCTAGCGATAAAGTTAGAGTTATTCAGCCAACTGTTGGTGGAGCTTTTGGCGGGAAAGAAGAATTTCCTTCAATTACTGCGTGCCAATTAGCTGTAGCTGCTGTTAAAGTTAAAAAACCAATTAAAATGATTTATGAACGAGAAGAAGATATGCTCGTTACGACCAAAAGGCATCCTTCAACGATTACTTTAGAAGCTTTTGTAAATAAAGATAAACAAGTTATTGGTCTAAAAGCTAACGTTGCTTTAGACGCGGGAGCGTATTTAGGACTTAGTGGTGTTGTTTTAGCAAGAGCACTTTTAGCTGTAACTAACGCTTACACAATTCCTAATTTAGATGTAAGTGGAGACGTCTTTATTACGAACACAGTTCCTAATGGGGCGTTTCGAGGGTTTGGCTCACCACAAATGATTTTTGCGATTGAAATGTTTATGCATCATCTTGCTAAAGATTTAAATCTTGATCCATTTGGCTTTCGTTTAAAACATCTCGTAAAACAAGGAGATTTAACATCAACAAGCGGTGTTTATCGTGATCCAATTATTATGGATAAGATGATTCAAAAAGCAGCAGAAATATCTAATTATCATGCAAAAATTGAGCAATTTGCCAAAGAAAACACTTTTAAAGGAATTGGGATGAGCTGGTTTTTGCATGGGTGCGGATTCACCGGTGATGGCGAAAGTAAACAAATTAAATCCAAAGTAAGGCTCGTTAAAGATGAAAACGATTTAGTTTATTTATATATTGCCGCCGTTGAGATGGGACAAGGCGCTAAAACAATTTTGAAAAAGATTGTTGCTGATGTTTTAGATGTTGAAAACGACCAAGTTATTTTTGATAATCCAGATACTGATTTTGTTCCTGATTCTGGACCAACGGTTGCTTCTAGAACGACGATGATTGTTGGCGGGCTTTTGGCACGCGCTGCTGAAAAACTAAAGGCAACTTGGCAAAAAGGTCAATATCAAGAAGTTTTCGAAAAATATGAACAACCGAAATATATTAAATGGGACGAAGAAAAATTGCATGGCGATGCTTACCCTGCTTATTCATGGGGAGTTAATGTCGTTGAAGTTGAAGTTTCGCCGATAACTTATGAAACAAAAGTTGTTGGTGTTTGGAGTGTTTATGATGTTGGTAAAGCAATTGATGAGCGAATGGTTATTGGTCAAGCCGATGGTGGTATTGCACAAGGTATAGCCTATGGCTATTTAGAATATATGGTTCATGAAAACGGTGTTTTAAAACAAAAAAATATGACTGATTATATTATTCCTACATCTGTTGATGTTGCAAAAACGGAAACAATTATTTACGATAATCCTTTTCCATTTGGTCCTTATGGCGCAAAAGGAGTTGGAGAATTAACGTTAGTCGGAGGCGCGCCTGCTGTTGCTTTAGCCATTGAAAATGCGATTAAAAAGAAAGTTAATCGTATCCCTGCAACGCCAGAATATATTATGGAGTTAGTTAAAAAATGAAAAAGATAAAATTTACTTTAAATAATAAAGAAGTTGAAGTTAATTTAAGTCCAGGCATGAGGTTACTTGATGTTTTACGTGATCATTTCCATTTAACAGGCACAAAAGAAGGATGTGGAGAAGGTGAATGCGGAGCATGCTCTGTTTTAATTAACGGACGTGTTACAAATAGTTGTTGTGTCCCTCTTGGAAATGTTCAAGGAAAAAGTGTTATGACGATTGAAGGCTATACTAAAACAAAACGTTATGAAATTTTAAAAGAAGCTTTTCATTTTGAAGGTGGTTCGCAGTGCGGTATTTGCACACCTGGCATGATTTTAGCGGCAGAAAGTTTACTTTCGCTTAATCCTCACCCGACTGAACAAGAAATTCGTATTGGTTTATCTGGTAATTTATGTAGATGCACAGGTTATAACATGATTATCAAAGCAGTACAATTGGCCGCTAAGTTAGGAGAAGGTTTATGGTAAAACACATCATTCCAAATACATTATTAGAAACTCTTGAAGCATTAAATTCTTCCTCTTACCATATTATGGCTGGCGGGACTGATTTAATGATTCAAAAAAGAAACTCGGCCGGTACAGTTCCAAAATTTAGCAAAAATGTTTTATACATTGCGAATTTAAAAGAATTAGATTTTATACGATTTGATGAAAAGACGTGCCTTAGTCATATTGGTGCGGCAACAAAACTTGAAGATATTCATACTCATGAAAAAGTGCCCCCATTATTAAAAGATATTATTGGGGATATAGGAGGCCCGGGCATTCGTCATAGTGGAACTTTAGGTGGTAATATTGCAAACGCCTCACCAGCTGGAGATGGATTAGTTGGTTTATATTTATTAGATGCCGAAATCAAAATTACAAGTTTAAACGACGAAAGAATTATTCCAATTAAAAAATTTATTAAAGGAGTTCGTTTTGTTGATTTAAAAGATAATGAAATAATTACCGAAATTATTATTCCTTCTTGCCCTTTTACAAATTATAAATGGGTAAAAGTTGGTGGTCGAAAAGCCGATTCAATTAGTAAAGTTTCGTTTGCTGGACTTTATAAAATTAATAACGGATTAGTTGAAGATATAAGATTTGCTTTTGGTTCTGTTGCGACAACTGTTGCCCGCAATGTAGAATTAGAAAATTCTCTCAAAAATAAGAGCATTCCTGCAATTATTGATGAATTGCCGCGTATTTTAGAAGAATGTGACAAAATCATTGCGCCTATAAGTGATCAAAGATCCAACAAAGAATACCGTCGTAAAGTTGCTTTAAATATAGTTGAAAACTTTATTAAAGAATTAAAAGAATTTTAAATAAATAAAGGAGAACTTATGAAACATTTTATTGGCTATCAATGTACGCTTTGCGGGCGTACATTTCCTTCTGAACAATTTTTATACACTTGTCCCTTTTGTAAAGATAAAGGAATTTTGGAAGTGTTATATGATTATGATTTAATTAAGAAAACAGTTAATTTATCGTATTTTAAAAATAACACTAACTATTCAATGTGGAGATATGCTCCATTAATGAGTGTTGGGGTAGAACATTTAGGTAAGACATTAAAAATTGGTTGGACTCCTTTATATAAATCAAAACGTCTTTCTGCATTTTTAGAGTTAGAAAATTTGTATATAAAAGATGAAGGTCTAAATCCAAGCGGTTCAACAAAAGACCGGGCTAGTGGCGTGGCCGTTGTTAAAGCTTTAGAAGTTGGCGCGGAAACAATATCTTGTTCTTCGACTGGTAATGCCGCTTCAAGCCTTGCGTGTCAAGCTGCTCATATAGGATTAAAAACAGTCATTTTTGTCCCTAAGAGAGCGCCGATTGGTAAATTAACACAATTACAAATTTATGGAGCTACATTAATTTG
>JAAYJX010000094.1 GCA_012522695.1 Erysipelotrichia bacterium | reverse complement strand
TTACGTATTCGTGCTCGCCCATAACGATTTGATTTGTAATTAAAAAATCATAAGGTTTTTCTAATTTAGAAGAAATAAGAAAGTTAATTTTATTTTTTTTACTCGACATAAAAACTTTAACTTTAATTACATCGTCTTTTAATGCGTAATACCAAAGCGAATAGTTAAGCCCCATTTCATAAGCTGAAGGCACACCGAGCATTTGATATTTTTTATCTATTTTAATATAGACTCTTTGGCCAGTAATTTGATTAATATTTAATAAGCCACGGTTAATTGATAAAAATTTATGCATGCTCGTATTGCCACTTACAACTTGGGCATTAAAAAGACCATACGAGTAATTTGTACTAGTAAATAAATCTAAGTCCAAATCGTCAAAACCATTTTGTGTAGTAATTATATTACCACTTGGCCGTTCTTGAATTTTTTCTTTAGTTTGAAGAACAACATGACTGTAATCATTTGTAAAAAAACTTAATAATTGTTCATCTTGTTTTTCACTAAACTCTCTTTTTGGAAAATATGTATTTAACTCATTTTCTGTTAAATCACGGCAAATAATAGGTAAAAGTGAGATATTTTCGGCAATTTGGTTTGTTTTTTCTTTTAAAGCACGATCAAAAAGGTGTTGGGGAATCTTTTGATATTCACTTTCAATTAAAGGAAGAAAATCTAATTTCTCGATTGGTAATTCTTGTTCTTCTTTTAAGAAAGCGTAAAAAGAAAATCGCCTTTTACCATCAAGATTAAATTTTTCTGTTTGCAAAGAAGGTGTTGCTAATTCATATTGATAATTAACATTTGGTAAATCTTTATTTAGTAAAATTGGTTTTTTGCTTACTTTGTATGATGATCCAAACCATTGCGTTGCGTCAGTTGCAAAATACTTTGTTTTAATATTAATTGAACCTTGTGCTAATAAAGGATTAGATAAGCCCATGTTTTGTCTTGAGCATATGTGAAAGCTCTCATTAATTTTAAAAATCTTGTGATCTAAATATTGGCTTAAATATAATTCATTACTTAAAACGCCATTAGGGTGATCTAAGGCTATGTCTTGTAAATAAACAACATCTAAATTACTTTGATGACCTTCTAAAATTAAATCATAAAACCAAAGATGTTCATTTGCTAAATATAATAAGAGACGAAATTCAACATTTTTATATTTGCCTTTTATTAAACGATAATTTTTGCCATGATCAAAATGCGTTGCTTTTTCTAAAATTGAAATAACATCATCTTGATCACGGAAGCGTAAATAAATATTAGCAACTCCCCCAAACAAATGATTACCCCGAAAAGAATTTATTTGTATATCTTTGTAAGTAATTTTTTCAACAAAATTATTGTCTAAGATAGAAACTGATAAAAAACCTTTTTTTAAAACTGTGCGACAGGTTTTATCCATAAAATTTATCCACGCTTTAGCATCGATTCTCCACTGTCATAATCGAATAGATGGATATATTGCATATTGAACTTGATTGAGACACGATCTTCGATTTTAAAAGGAAAGCGCGAACCTGCACGG
This sequence comes from Erysipelotrichia bacterium, assembly GCA_012522695.1. GTDB lineage: Bacteria > Bacillota_I > Bacilli_A > RFN20 > CAG-826 > UBA1424. Next base: position 1,879 of record JAAYJX010000094.1, on the reverse strand, counting down.
ACGATTAATTTATCTTCCGCTCCTCTTAAATCGATATAGGCAAGTGTTTCATTACCAAGTTTTTCATAAACATTAATCGACCCACGGACATTGTCGTAATTGTCATTATCGATTTCTTTAACTAGACTCATTTCTTCAGCACGAATACCTAATGTTACTAATTTAAGATGATAATCAAGATCTGGTTCTTTTAATCTTTTGATGACTTTTTCAGGGATTTCTAAACGGTAGCGACCAAAGCACGCAAACATTTTCTCCCCTTCGATTTCTAATTCAATATCGATAAAATTCATTTGTGGTGTGCCGATAAATCCTGCCACAAATTTGTTAGTTGGTGATAAATATAAATTGTCAGGTGTATCAACTTGTTGAATCCAACCATCTTTCATAACAACAATTCTTGAACCCATTGTCATCGCTTCAACTTGGTCGTGTGTAACATAAACAAAAGTTGTTTGTAGTTGTTTATGAAGAACGATAAGTTCTGTTCTCATAACTGCGCGCATTTTCGCATCTAAATTTGAAAGAGGTTCATCAAGTAAGAAAACTTTTGGATTACGGACAATCGCCCGACCTAAAGCAACACGTTGTTTTTGCCCCCCAGACAATTGCCCAGGTTTCGTATCAAGGTATTCTTTTAAACCTAAAACATCAGCAGCCCTTTCAACTTTTTCTTTAATTTCACGTTTTGGGACTTTTCTTAGTTTTAAACCAAAACCCATGTTTTCGTTAACTGTCATATAAGGATAGAGGGCATAATTTTGAAAAACCATTGCAATATCACGATCACGCGGATGAACATTATTAACTAATTTATCATCAATAAAAATTTCCCCCTCAGTAATATCCTCTAGTCCTGCGATCATTCTTAGGGTTGTCGATTTGCCGCATCCAGATGGACCGACAAAAACAACGAATTCTTTGTCATGAATTTCTAAGTTAAATTCTTTAACTGCCTTAACGCCGTTAGGATATACTTTTGTAACTCCTTTAAGTGTAATTGTTGCCATAATTATTTCCCCCTTTTAATTATATTTAAATTTTTAAGTCCTTTAATAATAATTGGATGCTTATTCGTAAATTCCCAAATAAGCTTTTTATCGTAATTTGCAAACATTAATAAAGTAATACCTTTATCAATACCGATAAATAATTCAGAAATCCAATCTTTATCTAAATTAAACGCGGCTTTTAGGCCATATTTGCCAACTAAATTATCAATTTTATAATAATGATGAAGAGCTTTTAAACTCTTTTTAGGTGTAAAAACGATGCAACCTAAAGCAGCATAAGGGGCAATCGTCCCATCGCATTTATGCATCGTATTATTTAATCCGCTTGGAGGATTACCATATGCTCCAATATAACCATCCTTTGTATCACAAGACGATATCCCCCAAGAATCTTTTGAATAGCTTTTAAAAACTTTTGCTTTATCAATCGCATATCTTCTTGCGGCTTTTGAAGCAATAATTGAGTTTTTAAACCAATTAATACCTTTTTCATCACGGCTTTTTCTAAAGTCAATAAAAGCATGAGAATATTGATGAACGAATAAAGAACCATACCAAGTATAAATGTATTTGTAATTACGATATTTACCATATGGTTTAATAATTGTTTCGTAATAAGATTTATCAACATAATATTTTGGATTTGTGCTCCCAGAAGCTAAAACATACATCATTAATTGTTCGCCATACCAATTCCATTCTGAGAAACGTTCATTATTTTTTTCAGCCATATAAAAAATCTTTTTTTCTGGATTAGTAAAATAAGCCCAATTAACATCATTAACAATTTGATCAGCTAATTGGCCAATGTTTCCTTGAAAATATGAAGACACAACGATTAAGCCCATAAATAAAATAGCGGAATC
>JAAYJX010000093.1 GCA_012522695.1 Erysipelotrichia bacterium | reverse complement strand
GTATTACAACGTACTACGCCTCACGACCTAGTTTCAGCGCTCATGAATTAGCGAGTAATTTAAATTATTAAAGGAGGTTTAAGATGAATTTATTAAAAAAGAAACAACGCCTTTTATTTCTTTTTGTTAGCGTTTTAAGTTTTACACTAGTAAGTTGTGATCCGCTTGTTGACCCAACTAGTACTAGTACTAGCACTGATACTACTACTGATACGACCTCAACGATAACAACCGATTCGACAACAAATGGTGATGACAATGTTTATCAAATTGTTAATGGAGGTTTTGAATTAGGAACCCTTGAAGGTTGGGAAGTAATTAGTGGTGATGCCTTTAGTAATGAGGCGATTAGTAATGAAGAGTTCTTTGGCACGCGTTCATATAATAAAGTTGGTCAATACTTTTTTAAAGGAAAAGAAAAAAGTGGAAAAGAAGGTTATGAAGGTAAAATGCGTTCAAGTAATTTTATCGTCGGCGGCAAAGGATACATTACTTTTTATTTAGGCGCAGGACTAAATCCTGGCTTAACTTATTTATCAATTTGTGAGGCTGAAACGAATATTGAATTAAAACGTTACGCTAATCATAAGTTTGACTTAAATGGACAAGGAAATAATTATTATGTTGAAAATCTTGTTTCTTATTACGCAAATATTTCTGATTTATTAGCAAAAGAAGTTTATCTTTTATTAGTTGACCAATCAACGGATAATTATGAATATTTATCGGTTGATGAAATTATTACGTATTATGAAGAAATACCATATTTAGCTGATAAGTTTGAAGCAATTAATATTAGCCCAAATTTTCCAAATAAAAGTGAACTAGGTTTTACTCCAACAAATCAAGATTTTGCTAGTGGCACACTTGAAGGCTGGAATGTTGTTGGTGAAGAAGGTGTCTTTTTAGATAGTCATATTAACACAAATAAACGTTTATCAAATCGTCCAAATGAAACACGTGTTGGTCTTTTACGTTCTTCGGCTTTTGTTGTTGGTGGAGTTCATCTAATGAAGTTTCGTTTAGGTGCGACAAAGCATAAAGAAGTAACTTATATGTCTATTAAAAAAGCTTACACACATGAAGAAATTTTTCGGACCTATAGTGATCGTTGGCAAGAAGCACACGAAGAAAATACACATAGCTATTACGTTGATTTAGCAAAATATGAAGGACAAGTCTTATATTTAGAATTTGTTGATAATTCGCGTGGTGATTGGGGTTTAGTTACAATTGAGCAAATAAATACTTATTTCGATACTTTACCAATTGTTTTAGATCAAGTAGCCTACGATATACGTCTTAATATTTCTCAAACTCCTTCATATGCTTCGATGCGTGAAATGATGAGTCCACTTATTAATTCAATTAGTGATGAAGAAGAAAAAATAATTTTTACAAAAAACTTTTACGCAACAATTGACGGTATTCAAAATAATAAAGGTAATTGGCCCGGCGTTTTAGTTTATAACAAAAATGGGACAACATACGTGGGAACCGGCGATATTCCGGCGATGTGGCTTAGAGATTCAAGTGCTCAAGTTTTACCTTATTTACGTTTTATGAATGTTGATCATGATGTCAAAATGATGGTAAGAGGTATTTTATTAAAGCAATTTGAACTTATTCGCCGTGATCCTTATGCAAACGCTTTTAGAAATGATGGCAGTGTTTTTG
>JAAYJX010000092.1 GCA_012522695.1 Erysipelotrichia bacterium | reverse complement strand
TTAATTAAACAAGGAGCAAAATTAGTTGAAAACGCTCGTGATGTTTATGAAGAAATGGGAATAGTAGAAGACGATAGTAATTGTGAATCTAATCTAAAAATAAATTAATTAAGTTAAAGAAAATTACATTTTCATTAAAAGAAAAAAGGGAAATTATGTGCGTTGACAAACACTTACTAGCAACGTATATTTAACTATTGCTTAATACATTATGAAATTAATTCTCGTCGAATCACCAAAAAAAAGCCAAACCTTTACACGTTACTTAGGTCAAGACTATTTAGTCTTAGCGACAAAAGGGCACATCCGTGACTTAGCAACTAGCGGCCCGGGTGGTTTAGGAATTGATCTAGAAAATGATTTTAAACCTAATTATAAAATTATTCCGAGTAAAATACCTGTTTTAAAAGAAATTAGTACGAATGCAAAAAAGGCTAGTGAAATAATTATTGCTACTGACCCAGACCGTGAAGGCGAGGCTATTGCTTGGCATTTAGCTGATTATTTAAAACTCGACTTAAATAAAACAAAACGGATGGAGTTTCATGAAATAACGCGTGATGCAATTAAAGAAGCTTTAGAAAATCCTCGCAATATTAATATAAATACTGTTAATTCGCAAGAAACTCGACGTATTTTAGACCGCATTATTGGATTTAAGTTGTCACGTTTATTACAAAAAAAAGTACATTCTCCTTCAGCCGGGCGTGTTCAATCTGCTACTTTAAAAATGATTTGCGATCATGAATTAATTATTCAAGATTTTATTCCTCTAGAATATTGGGAAATAATTGCTCGTGTAAAAATTTGTGCAAAAGAATACGATTTAAAACTAACTAAATTCAATAACAAAACATCGCAAATTAAAACAAAAGAAGAAGCTGAAACGATTTTTAATAAACTTGGCGATCAATTGCTTTTACATAAACTTATTACAAAAAAAAGAACAATCGTAAGTAAACCGCCATTTAAAACATCGACCTTACAACAAGAAGCATCAAATCGCTTTCGTTTTTCGACATCAAAAACATTATCAATCGCCCAAACATTATATGAAGGCGTGCAAATTGGTGATGAACTCGTCGGTTTAATTTCTTACATAAGAACTGACTCAACGCGTTTATCTTTAAGTTATATTAGACGTGCGCAAAATTATATTTCTGAAACGTTTGGTCGTAATTATTTAGGCCGTGCCAAAGATGTTATTAATAATGAACTCTCCCAAGATGCTCACGAAGCAATTAGGCCAACTTCTAATCATCGCACACCTGATAAAATTGCTGGATATTTAACTAGTGATCAATTAAAAATATACCGACTTATATATAATCGCGCGCTTGCTTCTTTAATGGTTAGTGGAGTGGATGAAGTTTCAAGTGCTTATTTTATTAGTAACGATTTAGAATTTAAATTTGAGACAAAAAAAGTTATTTTTGATGGGTTTCGCATACTTTATGACGAAGAAGATGATTTAATTTGCACACCTTTAATGAAAGAAGGAGACGAATTAGACATTATTAAAAAAGAAATGCTTCAAAAATTTACGACCCCCCCGAGCAGATACACAGAAGCTCGCGTTGTTCAACTTATGGAAGAAGCAGGGATCGGACGCCCTTCAACTTATGCCTCAACAATTCGACTTTTACTTAATCGTAAATATATTGAATCTACGAAAGAAGGATTAAAAGCAACTCCGCAAGGAATTAAAACATCAATTGTTATGAATAAATATTTTCCTGAATTCGTTGATAGCAATTATACAGCTACAATTGAAAACGATTTAGATCAAATCCAATTTGGCCAAATAAAACATATTGAATGGCTTAATGACTTTTATTTAGACTTTGAAGAAAAGGTCAAAAAAGCCGATGTCGTTATGTACAAAGACCCTGTTGAAGAAACAGGCGAAAATTGTCCAGTTTGTGGCAGCCTCCTTGTTATTAAACAAGGAAAACATGGTGAATTTGTTGGATGTAGTAACTTTCCAACTTGTAAATATACGAAAAAAACAAATAATAACAATCTTGAAACAGGAGAAGATTGCCCAAAATGCGGACGGCCTTTAGTAAAGAAACAATTTCCTCGACGTCGTCCATTTATTGGATGTAGTGGATATCCTGATTGCGATTATATTAAACCGAATAAACGTTTTAAAAAACAATCTTTTTACAAAAAGAAATAAGTAACATAAACTCTCTTTTTAAATCCAGAAAAATCTTTGCTTATTTAATAATGCTATAATTTAGATATGTTTTTAAAGACTTTTAGGGTAAGTAATTCTTAATGAAAAAGATTGTAAAAATTATTGGTGGAGGACTAGCGGGCGTTGAAGCGGCCCATTTTTTAGCAAATAAAGGTATTGAAGTTCATTTATATGAAATGCGACCGAAAAAAAATACACCAGCTCATCATACATCTTTTCTAAGTGAATTAGTTTGCTCAAATTCTTTAAAAAGTACTTCCTTAAATCACGCAAGTGGATTATTAAAAAAGGAGATGGAAATTTTAAATTCACTCGTTTTGGAAGCGGCCTTTAAAAATAGCGTACCGAGTGGGCAAGCATTAAGTGTTGACCGCCATTTATTTAGTGAATATATTACAAGAAAAATAGTTAATCATCCAAAGATTGTTTTTCATAATGAAGAAGTAAAAAGTTTAGATGATGAAGTAACAATTATAGCTACTGGTCCTTTAACGAGTCTAGATTTAGTAAATGAATTACAAAAAATTATTTTAAGTAAATCATTATTTTTTTATGATGCAAGCGCACCGATCATTACAAAAGAAAGCATTGATTTAGATATCGCTTATTATAAATCTCGTTATGATCAAGATGATGATAGTTATTTAAACTGTCCAATGACAAAAGATGAATACGTTAATTTTTATGAACAATTAATTAAAGCAGAAACAGTTAAGTTAAAAGCTTTTGAAGAAAATTATTTTGAAGCTTGCACGCCAATTGAAGTCTTAGCGAAGCGCGGGATAAAAACTTTACTTTATGGACCACTTAGGCCTAAAGGTTTAGCCTTAGATAAAAATAATCCTCCTTACGCAGTTGTTCAATTAAGACAAGATAATGTTCATGCCTCTTTATATAATCTTGTTGGCTTTCAAACGAATTTAAAATATCGCGAACAACAACGTGTTTTTTCTTTAATTCCCGGCTTACAAAATGCTGAATTTATTCGTTATGGCTTAATGCACCGAAACACTTATTTAAACGCCCCAGAAATTTTAGATAAAAATTTATTTTTAAAAGCTAAACCAAACGTTTTAATTGCTGGCCAATTAATAGGCGTTGAAGGTTATTTAGAAAGCGCTGTTAGTGGTTTAATTAGCGGCATTGTCGCGTATTTATTTTTAACAAAAAAAGAAATAATTTTACCACCTTTAGAAACTATGACCGGTTCTTTGATAAACTATATAATTAGTGCTCATCCAAAACACTTTACGCCGATGAATGCCAACTTTGGAATATTAATAAACACATCCAAAAAAACACGGCATAAAGATGTCGAATTAGCAATTAAAGAAATGGAAAAATATTGGCAAAAAATCAATGAATAACCTCATTCAAGAATTTCTCGATTATTTAAGTAATGAACGCCTTTTTAGTCCTTTAACAGTCGAGGCTTATAAAAGTGATTTAATTAAATTTTATTTTTATTTAGCTAAAGAAGGCGTGGCAATTAATGATGTCGACAACGTTATTATTCGTAACTTTTTATCGTTTGAATTGCAAAGTGGTATTTCAAAACGTTCTTGTGCGCGAAGAATTGCCGCAATTCGCCATCATTTTGAATATTTAAAAGAAAGAAAGCAAATTGAACAAAACCCCTTTGCTTTTATCCAAACATTAAAAAAAGAAAAGCGTTTACCAAAAGTTTTATATTTTGAACAAATTGAAGCCTTAATTAATAAAAACATTGAACGAGTCGATGATTTAGTTTATCGCGACACGGCTATTTTAGAACTTCTTTATGCTTCAGGATTGCGAGCAAGCGAATTAGTAAATTTAAAAGTAAATGACTTTGATTTCCATAACCGTTTAATTAGGATTATTGGCAAGGGAAAAAAAGAAAGAATTATTCCCTTTTCCGAGAAAGCTCGTCTAGCCTTAGAAAAATATTTAGAAGAAACAAGAGGAATTTTAGTTGCCAAAGATGAATTATTAAAAAATGTTCATTATTTCTTTTTAAATGCTCGAGGCGAAAAGCTTACAACGCGCGGTTTACAATACATCTTAAAAGAAATTGAAAAAAAGACGAATGTTTATTTAGGATTGCATCCTCATGTGTTACGACATTCCTTTGCTACACATTTATTAGAAGAAGGTGCTGATTTATTAGTTATTCAAGAATTACTTGGTCATGAAAGTTTAGATACAACCCAAATTTATACACACGTTTCTCAAGACGTGATGAAAAACCAGCACCGTTTAGCACACCCACGAGCTAAGAAAAAATAAAATATATTTGAACAATATATAAAATGGCAATATTTGATGACTTTGC
>JAAYJX010000091.1 GCA_012522695.1 Erysipelotrichia bacterium | reverse complement strand
TTAAGCTTAAAGTCAGTTTCAGTACATTCTCTAACTACTCCCGTAATTAAATCTAAATATTTAGTAGAGAGCAAAGTTGCTGCTAGCAAAGAGTTAACAACAACAACCATTAAATCACTTTCAATTGTGTGAATATAAGATCCGTTTAAGAACGTATCAAAGATACGCGTGTCGTTAATACGACCTTTTGTGTTATCAAGAATTCGATTCCACAAGTTAGTAATTTCAGATATTGAGCTCGTCATAGATAAACCTCCGAACTTATTAAAATATAACATATCCACATAAAAAAAACATCGAAAAAAGCGTAAAAATTATTTTGTCCACAATTTTTATGAAAAAAATGCCTTATTTGTATAGTTTTTTCGTTATCCACAAAATTCAATTGTGGAAAACTTGTGTATAAATTACTAACACTGATTTGTTGTTAATTTTGTGAGAAAAAATCCCCAATTATTTAATACTCCACACCGATATTTTCTTTTTATCATCGAAACTTTTTATCGTTTTCCACGATTTTTTTAGGACTAATCCACGAATTGTTAATACTTGCATTTATAAGTGTTTTGATTTTTTTGATTATAACCTTTCGCGGTATTTATTGACTTATATTATATAAAACTATATAATTTTTTAGCGTATCACACGAGGAGACATGATTATGAAAAGAACGTATCAACCAAGTAAAAGAAAGCGTGCGACTGTTCACGGCTTTCGCGCTAGAATGAAAACGCCCAATGGACGAAAGATTTTAGCTAGAAGAAGAGCAAAAGGGCGCGAAGAACTCTCCGCTTAATTTTTAAGGAGAATAAGTGAAAAAGCAATTTCGCTTAAAAAAAACACAAGACTTCCAACGCGTTATTAAAAAAGGAAACTTTGTTAAAAACACCTCGTTTGTTATTCATTATATTTCGAACGAACTTAATAAACTAAGAATTGGAATATCTGTTCCTAAAAAAACCGGTGTCGCTGTTGTTAGAAACAAAATTAAAAGGCAAATTAAAGCGATGCTACAAACACATTTAATTAATTTAGAAAAAATCGACTATGTAATAATTGTACGTCATCAATATAATATTAATGAATTTTACAAAAGTCGTGAGGCACTTATTAGCCTTCTAAATAAGATAGGAGATCACGATTTTGAAAAAAAGAACTAAGCGGATATTAACATTTGGAGGTCTTTTTTTGGCGGTCATTTTTGTAAGTGGGTGTACTGCCAATTTTTGTTCTGTTCAAGACAAAGCTAATATTTTATATGTTTATGAAAAAGGCGTTTCTATTTATGAAGACAATCACGAAGAAGGTGTGTTTGTTTTTGAAGATAATAACGTTTTAACGAGCAGAATAAGTGAAGACTACAACAATTCACCTACATTACAAAAAATTATCGAGACCGCAAAAGCCAATAAAATTAACGTTCCTCATGATGATTTTTTTGTAGGTTTAGACCATAAACTTCTAAAAAAAGCACTCATAGCAAAAAACGGAACTAGTTTTGATTTTGGAAACGTTAATGCTGAAGAAGCGAATTTAGCACTAGAACAATATGGATATTTAAAATTTGTTGGTGAAGAAAATTTATTTTCTAATTGGGATTTATGGACCGCTGAGTTACGAGTTGAACTTGGGCCAGACAAAGTCCCTAACAACGACTTTACTTCACTATATAAAAACCAACTTGAATCAACGATTAATAGTTTTCGTTCGTGTATAACAATTAATGACGGATTTTATGGAAAATATGGATCTAGTGGAGACACTGAGTCGTTTGTTGAAGGAAAGTCTTGGAAATATGCATGGTCAAAAGGACCAATTGAAGGTTTATTAGTTTATCCTGTGGCGTTTTTAGTCGACTATTTCTCTCATGCGTTTGGTATGAACGGGTGGGGGCAAATTGGTGCGGTTGCAATTGTAACTTTAATTGTTCGCGTACTCATTTTATTAACAACTTTAAAATCAACATTAGGTCAACAAAAAATGCAGTCTTTACAACCAGAATTAGCTAAAATTCAACAAAAATACCCTAATTCCAACACTAATCAAGCAGAAAAACAACGTTTAGCACAAGAACAAATGGCGTTATATAAGAAACATAAAATTAATCCACTGGGGCAAATTTTAGTAATGATTATTCAGTTCCCTGTCTTTATTGCTGTTTGGGGAGCAATGACAGGCGCTGCGGCTTTATCATCCGACGCAGTTCTTGGATTAAATTTAAGCGGTAGTATTAGTTCTACTTTAACTAATTTTAATAATTGGCCAAACGTTGGTGGATGGTGGACAGCAGCTGTTTTATTTGTCTTAATGGCTTTAGCACAGTTTTTGGCGATGAAATTACCACAATGGATTCAAAAAGCGCGCACAAAAGGTGTCAAAAAAATGAGTAAAAATCCTGCTCAAGACAAACAAGCCAAGCAAATGAAATGGTTTAGTAACATCATGCTGATCATGATCGTTATTATGGGCTTTAGCCTACCAGCAGCAATGGGTGTTTATTGGTTTATTGGGGCGTTAATTTCAATTGCTCAAACTTTAATTATGCAACCAATTATTGCTCGACAAGGAAAAAAACAAAGGAGGTAATTTATGAAAATATTTCAAGCCAAAACGATTGAAGACGCAATCAATTTAGCTGCACAAGATTTGGGTCTATTACCAAACGAAGTTAATTTTTTAATTCGCGAAGAGAAAAAAGGATTATTTAAAAAAGTTTCAATTGAAGTTTTTGAATTAAGTGACGTTATTGAATATGCGGAAAATTATTTAAAAAAACTTGGAGAAAACTTAGAAATTGAAATCGAAACAAATTCGTTATTTAAAGATGAAATTATTCATTTAGCAATTAATT
>JAAYJX010000090.1 GCA_012522695.1 Erysipelotrichia bacterium | reverse complement strand
TAACAGATACGCATGCGATTAGTTTTGACTTAGTAACAGAAACGATGTTACAAACAGGCCAAGATATAAAAAAAGAATATCGTGAAACAGCTAAAGGCGGTTTAGCTAATTTATATACACACTTAATAAAAAAACACCGCAATCGATAAAATGAAAATTGCTATTATCGGCGGAGGCCCTTCTGGTATTATCGCCGCAATCGAAATTAAAAAAAGAAATCCTTATTTTGAAGTAATTATTTTTGAACAAAAAGATTCTTTAGGTAAAAAAATAAAAGCCAGCGGTAACGGTCGTTGCAATATCGGTAACTTAAACTATAACTTTTCAGTTTATAAAAACGAAAAAATTGTTGAAAATATTTTGCATGATTATGACCAAGAAGAATATTTAAAAAGTCTAGGTATTTTAACAAAAACACTTTATGATGACTACCTCTATCCAGTTAGTGAATCAGCAAATAATGTCTTACTTATTTTAATGAATAAGTTAGAAGAATTAGGCGTTCAAATTAAACTTAATGCAAAACTAATTGATTATGATACAAAAAACGATACGGTTAATTTATTTTTTAGTGATGGCGCAATTGTTGTTGATAGAGTTATTTTTGCTACTGGCGGTAAATCCTCGCCTAATTTAGGATCGGACGGGGCCCTTTTTCCTATTTTTGAAAAACACGGATATAAAATTGAACATTTAAACCCAGGTCTAACACCGATACGTGTTAAAGAAAATGTTAAAGCATTGTTTGGTCAACGCTTAAAGGCTCTAGTTTCTTTAGAAGAAAATGAGCAAATTATTCATCAAGAAGTTGGAGAAGTGCTTTTTAAAAAGGACGGCTTAAGCGGAATTGTTATTATGAATATTTCTTCGCAAATTATTAATAAAGGATGTAAAAACCCAAAAATTAACACCTATTTACTTAATAATGAAGGAAGTATTTTAAGTTTTGATGATTTTAAAATCGTTGCACTAGATAATAAAAATCCCTTGCTAACATTTGTTAGCGAATCGATAAGTAACTACGTATACGAATTAGCTAATATTGATAAAAACAAATTTTTGGATGAGCAAGATATTAAGCGACTCTTTTCTTTTCTAAATCCTTTAAGTTTTCACTATTTAAGTGCTTATGATTTTGATTCTTCGCAAGTATCTCTTGGTGGCATTTCTTTTAATAATCTAGATAAGGACCTTTCATCAAAATATGAAAACAACGTTTATTTTATTGGCGAAGTACTTGACGTCGATGGTCCTTGCGGTGGATATAATTTACGTTGGGCAATTGGATCAGCTCTTTATTTAAGCAAAAATATTAAGTAATTTTTTTATTATTTATAAAAGAAAAAGGACGCGAACGCGTCCTTAATCATTTTACTATTCATTTATTCGGCAGTAATTTCTTCTACAGGAGTTTCGATTTTCTTTGGTTCGCCATGTTTAACAAAAAACATTGTGACCATCGCCGCTAATCCAAAGAAGATTGCGTATGGGAAGAGAACATATTCCATACCAAACCAAGTCATTAATGCGCCCGACACCATAGGGGTAAATATTTGTGCTGCCATACTAGCGGTGTAATAATAACCTGTATAAACACCGATATTTGCACCACTAGACATTTCTGCTACCATTGGATAGGAATTAACATTAATTGAGGCCCATCCAACACCAACAACTGCCATAGCTATATAAATTAACCATTGAGCATCAGGCGAAGCAAAGGCTCCGATTACAAAACCAATGACAAAAATAACTAAGCCACCCATGATAGTTATCTTGCGACCAATTTTAGTTGAAACGATACCGACAGGATAAAAAGCAATTAAAGCTGAAACAAAAGCAACAATCATTGGAATACTATATTGAGTAATATAAAGTACATCGGTAGAGTAAACGGCAATTTTACTTGTTGCGGCGTTATAAGCAAAAAACCACAAAACAACCGAAGATAAAATGAGAATAAAGCTTTTGCGAACTTCAGGTGACATTTTTTCACCTTTTGTGCCCACTTCGATATTTTCTGTTTCTTCAGTTTCAATGCCTAAATCAAGCGATTCGCGTCGCATTTCATCCGACCACTCTGTTTCTTTAACAAAAACCATAAATATCGTTAGCATTAGCAACATAGCTAAAGAAATAACTGCAAAAAGAGGTAAATAATTAAATGTATCATAGTTTTTCGTTGGTTTCATTGTACCAATAAAAGTAATTAAGCCTAACGAAATAGCCCCACCAATTGTTCCCATTGCGTTAATAATCGCGTTAGCCTTTGAACGAAGTGGTTTAAGTGTAACGTCTGGCATTAAAGAAACAGCAGGTGTTCTAAACGAACACATCGCAAGTAGAACTATAAACAAAATACTAATAAATCCAGCCAAGTTGTACCAATTTGGCTTTGTAACGTTTTCAAAAATAAATGCCGCACGAGCTTGAGAAACGACTTCTGGCTTTACGTATTGAGTATATGAAACACCATTAACGGTAAATTCTTGGATAACACCATTTATTTCAAAGTAATATTCCACAATATTTTTGCCAGTACGGGGGTCTATGTTTGGTGTGGTAATATCTAACACTGGTCCTATATTTAAATTATGAACGGCCGCCATTTGATACTTATCAATAAAACCAATTCCAATAAAAACAACCGCGGCTATAATTGTACCAATTAAAATATAAGGTTTTCTTTTACCCATTTTCGAATTCGTACGATCTGAGAGCCTACCAAATAATGGCAAGAGGAAAAGCGCTAGAATATTATCT
>JAAYJX010000010.1 GCA_012522695.1 Erysipelotrichia bacterium | reverse complement strand
TATTTTCTTATGGAGATGCCCATCGCTATCGTTTAGGTGTTAATTATAATTTAATACCAGTAAATCGCGCAAAAGTCGAAGTTAGTGATTACCACCGTGATGGTTTTATGCGTGTTGATGGTAACTATGGTCGTACGCCTGCCTATACCCCAAATAGTTACGGAGCTTGGACAGCTCAACCAGAAGTTATGGAGCCTCCTCTTGATTTAGAAGGAGCGATGTATCATCACGATCCAAAAGATGATCCAACTGATGATTGCTTCCGGGCTGGCGGTAATTTGTGGCGAGTTTTAACCGAAGATAAAAAACAACTTCTTATTGAAAACACAGTAGAAGATATGACTTGCGTTACAAAAAACATTAAATATCGTCACGCCGCTCATTGTTATTTAGCTGATGTTGAATATGGAAAACGCTTTGCTAAAGCAGCAGATCTTGATTTAGAAAAAGTCATAAGTTTATCTAAACTAGATAATGATGCTCTTAATCAAGCTACACTATCCGAAGATATGTAGTTTATTTTTAGTAGAATTTAGGATTAATGAAATTACAAAGAAATACTAAACAACGCCAACTGATTTATTCAATTATTTCAAATCGACACGATCATCCAACAGCAGAACAAATTTATCTTGAAGCTAAAAGTAAAAACGCAAAAATTAGTCGTAGTACGGTTTATCGGAATTTAAATATCTTAGTATCGCAAGGTAAAATAATTCAAACAAAACTACTAACGACGGACCGCTTTGAAGCTGTTGCTAAAGAACATTATCATTTTGTTTGTAGTAAGTGCGATGCGGTATTTGATGCTCCTATTGATTATAATCAAACCCTTAATAATTCGTTGGCAGAAAAAACAGGTTTTGTCGTTTTAAAACATCGTCTAATTTTTGAAGGTATTTGCTCAGAATGCTTAAAAAAAGCGGACAACTAATTTTTATATTGCTCTACTAATATTTATAGTCATTATTTAAAGAGAATATTTTCAGCAAGTTTTTGCTAACTTTATATTTACTATATAATTTAGCAATATTTAGGACTATTATTGTTATAAAAATTCTTATAATTTGATATAATAAAGAACGATAAAAAATAATTATGAGTAAACAATTAAAAAAAATGAAAATCCGCGCACTCGTTATTGTCGCACTTCAGTTAATCGGTGCAGCAACAACAGCAATTTTTTATTTTTATAATTTATTAAATTTCCAGTCTTTTTTTAAAATCGAATATTTATTTGCTGTTTTAGCTTTTTTTACACTAGTAAATATCTTTTTTATTTGGGCGACGATTATTCGTTTTTCTAAGTTAAGAAAAAAAAGTGATTTAAAAGCCGCTGAATTAATTGGTAACGATATTCAAGAATCATATAAGTTTGGGATGATTGGCTTAGTTGTTATTGACGAAAACGATGTTGTCATTTGGTCAAATGATTTATTTCAAGAAAGACAAATTGATTTATTAGATATAAATATTTTAGAGTGGCAACCTAAATTACGCGAACTTCATGATGCAAGTCCTGATTTAGTTGTAAAAATTGAAGTTAATTCACGAAACTATGACGTTAAGTATTTAAGCGATGCAAGTTTATATATATTTAAAGACACGACTGACTACGAATCTATTTATGAATACTCAAAAGAACAAGCGCCTGCGATTGGTTTAATTATGTTGGATAATTATTCTGATGTAACAGGTAGTTTAGAAGACTCAAATGATGTTATTTCTAAAGTTCGTAATTTAATTTTTGATTATGCAAAAGAACACGGTGTTCTTCTTAGAAGATATCGAAACGATGCCTACTTTGCTTTATGTAATTTTACTTCTTTGGAAAAAATGAAAAATGATCGCTTTTCTTTACTTGAAAAAGTTCGTGAATTAGGCGCCAAAGAAGAAACGCCACCGACACTTTCTATCGGTTTTGCACATGACTTTCCTGATGTTAATAAACTTTATGAAATGGCTAGTGAAGCCCTTGATATAGCTATGTCGCGTGGTGGAGATCAAGTCGTTATTTCAAAATATGGTGATGATCTTATTTTTTATGGAGGCAAAACAGAAGCACAAGAAAAACGTAATAAAGTGCGTGTTCGTGTTATGGCCGACTCGGTTTTATCTTTAATTAAAAACTCAAGCAATATTTTAATTATGGGTCATACGGCTTTAGATATGGATGCCCTAGGGGCTTGTTTAGGAATGAAGGCAATTTGTGACTATGCAAATAAAGCAGCACAAATCGTTTACGATCCAAAATTAGTCGAAAGAAAAACAAAATACGCTTTTTCGAGTTCTTTCTCTCGTGAAGAAATAGCAAAAATTACAATTTCTCCTTCTGATAGTCTTGAAAAAATACGTACAAATACTCTTCTTATTATTTGTGACGTTCATCGCCCAAGTTTAACGCTTGCGCCTAAATTGTTAGAAAAAGCTACAAAAGTTATGGTTATCGACCATCACCGAAGGGCTGAGGAATTTATTGAATCGCCTGTTTTTAGTTATATCGAACCTAGTTCATCTTCAACGTGTGAATTAGTAACGGAATTAGTTCGTTATTCTTCGGCTAATCCACGCATTATTATTCCACCAACATACGCAACTTTGATGCTTTCTGGTATTTATTTAGATACGAATTATTATCGTTCAAAAAGTACCGGGATTAGAACGTTTGAAGCTTCGATGGTTTTAAAAAGTTATGGCGCGGACAATTCAATCGCTGATGATTTCTTAAAAGATGAATACGAGGAGTATTCACTTATTACAAAAATTATTTCAACTTTAAAAACTCACTCGTATGGTGTTGTTTATTGTGTAGCTGAAGAAGAAGAATTAATTGAGGCGGCAACATTAGCAAAAGTTGCTAATCAATGTATGCAGATGCG
>JAAYJX010000089.1 GCA_012522695.1 Erysipelotrichia bacterium | reverse complement strand
TTTCTTTATAATAGTAAACGCGTCTTATTTAGCCGCAGGCGTAGTTCAATGGTAGAACACTACCTTGCCAAGGTAGCTACGCGGGTTCGATTCCCGTCGCCTGCTCCAGTCCATTGAAACTTCCCCCATTACTTTGCTTAAAAAAGGCAAAATAATAAGAGGGATTTTTTTATTTAAGTTACTACAGTAAGAACAAAATTATTATGAAAATAAAAATGACACGCACTGAGATTTAAATAATGTGCGAGTTGGAGATATTTCTTTTTAACATTTCGAAGCTAAAATAATTTTACTTTTTTTCAAAAAAATGTTCCGTAGTTCCTAAATCTAAGGAAAATTATCGCTTTTTTAATAATAAATGATAAACCTTTAAAACGTAGTTTTAAGTTTTTTTATGGGGCATTACCTTTGTGTTCGTCTTTATAGCAAAGTTATAATCAACACAAAGGAGAGCAAAAAATGAATAAAAAGAATATAGTGCTACTGACGACTTTACTTACGTTTGTATTAGGCAGTTGTGCAACTAATGGTGAACAAGTACAAAGTAGTGATGATAGTAATGATTTAAGCACAAGTGAAACAGTCTCAAATACTTCAACAAGTGATAGTAATAGTGAAGAGCAACCACTCTACACTATCAATTTAACTGTTAACTATTTTGTAAATATTTATAGCGATGCAAATGAAGTAACACTTTTAATTAATGGCATTCTTCCATTCTTTGACCCAAATGAATTTGGAGTTTATCTTATTGGTGGCGATATTATAACAATTACATTTTATGGAGTATTTGAAACAATTGAAGTAGAACAAGAAGAGCTCGGGCCTGGCGTTTTAGAGCTCGACTTAACGAACTTTACATTAGTTGATGTAAGTGTCGTCCATCCAGAAATTGTTGAATTTAGTGTCACAAAAGATAGTGAAGATATACACATACTTACAACAAGTGACATTCGTTTTAATAATCAAGATTTAATCTTAACGACTGTTGTTATTAAAGAGAATATGACTTTTGGATATCTTAATACATTCGAACTTAATACAACAATTTATGGCGCTGTTGGTGCATATCAAGATGACGCGCCAGATGGGCAAATCGTTACTCTTTATAATTATTATCCGCTTTTAGTAAACTAAATTATTACATTTTTCGTTATAACAACAATCTTTCCTTGTAAAAGGAGAGATTTTTTTATTCCTCGTCCGCTTTATCTTTTTGATCAACGTCATCATCTTTTTGCAAAGAATCTTGAGGTTTACCAGAAATTTGATTAAGAAGAAAATCTTGATATTTGGCAAAAAGTTTTTCTAAAACATCAAAATAATAAGGTAAAAAAGGTGCAAGAAAAAGAATGCTCATTGAAATCGATGCTAGTAAAATATAAGTAATATTATTTGTAAGAAAAAAGGTCGCTAAAAAGCCTCCGATAAAACCAAGTAATAATAAAATAGGTCCTAACCAAATAGCGCGATAATAATCGCGGTTATATTGCGGTTTAACAATTTTAAGAACGAGCATTGTAATTTTGTTTAAATGTTTACCAAAATATTGTGGAAAAAATGGTGTTAGAAAAACAGTAATTGCTCCTTTTAAAATAAAATGTAAAAAAGCGAGAAAAAAAGCAAACACACTAGTAAGTGTTATTGCTGTAGATAAATAATAAAATGACTTATTTGATTCAATTAAAAACATAATTTCATCGAGTGAATCAAGTCGTTCTAAAGAGGCTATGTCATTTAAAATATCAACAAACCCAGGATCACGATTAATAAGAATTTGGCTACTAATTAACGTCACAACAAAAAGAGATAAAAGCCAAACTAATAAAGCTTTCCCAAAAGCACTTAAAGTTCGATATATACTTCGTGTTTGTGGCGCAAAAGACCGACGAAAGAAACTAAAAAATGTTTTATTAGATAAATTAACGCCACTATTTAAACCTAAGTTCATTAATTGAAATGCATAAAGAGCAGGCGTAATTAAAAAGGGAAATAAAAGAATAAAAATAAAAGGATTTAAAAGAATAGTTGCTAAAGAAAGAAAAACAATCATTAAAAAAGAAAAGGATAAAGCAAGTTTAGGACCTATTTTTTTAAAATAATTATTTTTTGCTTCTTTTTTGACGTTCATCTTTTTTATCTAAAGAACTATTAAGTTTACTTAAATCTAAAACGACTTGTTCTAACTCCTCTTCATTAAGCGTGTCGACTTCTCGCTTTTCTAAGGCTTTAATTAATTTAGGTAGTTGTTTAATATTAGTTAAATAATTGTTATTTAATGTTTCACCAACGCGTTTAAGAATTAAATCGTCATTATAAACACCAATCGTAATAAACATATTTTCATCGATTTGTGTATTTTTTGATAAAAGACGAACAAATTTCGCATTATCTTTAAGTGGATTAGTAATAAATCGTTTTTGTTTACCATTATCTAAATGCCAAGAATCGTCTTCTTCTTTACCACTTAAGATTCCGCGAAAATAATAATCTTGTAAAAGATAAATCCATTTATTACCAAAAAGAATATGATCAATTGTTATTAAATTATTTTTATCTTTAATAAGACGAAAACGATTAATTAAATAAAAATCTTCATAATGAGCAACTTTATTAATTTTCCGATAATAAATGAATTTATATCTTTTTGTGTAAATTAATCTTTTAATTGGTTTATAAAGTAGCCAAACAATAATTGCTGAAGCAATTAAACTAACTAAAATAATAAAATAATCTTTTACAGTTGGCATTTAATAACCTATATCTATTAAGAAAAATGTTCAGCAACTTCGATGGCGACTTCAACCATTTTATAAAGACCAACTTGTCTTTCTTGACTCGTTGCTTTTTCTTCTTTTAAAAAATGATCAGTAACTGTTAATAAACATAAAGCCTTTTTCTTTAAACGCGCAGCAGTTGTATAAAGACTATACGACTCCATTTCTACACCCATCACACCTAAAGAAGCCCACTTCTTCCAGCTATGAGGATCAACATCATAAAAAATATCAGCTGATAAAATATTACCAACGTGAAGAGGATATTTTTTAGCTTTTAGCACTTCATATGTTTTATTAAGTAAAGAAAAATCAGCACCAGCCGAAAAAGTGCCGCCTTTTAAATCAAATTGCGAGGCCCAATTAGAATCAGTTGAGGCGTTTTGACAAACAAGAATATCAAATAAATTAATGTGCTCTTGATAAGAACCACATGTTCCAACACGAATAATTGCTTCAACACCATAACCACTATAAAGCTCATGCGAATAAATACCAATTGAAGGTTGTCCCATTCCACTAGCCATCACCGAAATAAGATGTCCGTTTTTTGTTTTGCCAGTAAAAGCATACATCCCGCGAACTTCATTAATAAGTTTTACTTCACTTAAAAAAGTTTCAGCAATCCATTTTGCTCTAAGTGGATCACCTGGCATTAAAACGACTTTTGCAAATTCGCCTTTTTTTGCACTAATATGTGGTGTTGCCATTAATTTATCCTCCTAAAATATTAAACAACGTCAACAACTTGTGTTGATGAAACATAATCATAAAAACCAAGACCTTGTTTTGATATAATCAAAATTATCATATCAACAAGTGCACTAAAACCAAACGTCATAATAACTAATAAAACACGTGTTGATTCTCGTAAAAAAATTGTTTTAAAATCGATTTCACTCCCATCGATTTTCATAATTTTAATTTTAAAAAACCGTTTGCCTAAAGTTTGACCATTCCAAAAAAGTGGTAAAATCACAAAATAAATTAAAACGATTGCAAACGTAAAAATACCTGATGAAAAACTAAGAATAAAAAGCGCTAAACTATCTAATGAAGATGGATTAACAAGACCATTTATTAAAGCAATAATCGACCGAAATGTAAGGAGCAAGAGGAGACTTGCAACAACAATTAAGTCAAATAAGTTTGCAAAGATACGGTGATAAGATTTTGCTCGATTCATATTTCTTCCTTTAGTTATTTTATCAAAAAATGTCCTTACTTTGTATTATTATCTAAATAAAGTCAAACTTTATTCATAAATTACTTCTTTTTTAATCGTAGCATCAATTAAACGCTGTAATTCACTAGGATGCATTTTATGACTTAGAGGTGGTAATTTATCTAGGGGAAAATAAGATGCACTAATCGTTTCATGTCCATGTTTTTGTTTAACGTTTGTCGGGATACATAAAAAAGCAAGAACAAATTCAGGTGTCCCACTTGTAAAGTTTGTATGGTCTAAAACACCAATTAATCTTTCAATTTCAACACCAATTCCTGCTTCATCTAAAACTTCCTCAATAATAGCTTCTTTAGGGCTTTGATATAAATCAACCCAACCACCTGGAAGCGAATATTTTTTTGAATCAGCTTCTTGGACAAAAAGAAGATGTCCTTTATTATTAAAAACTAAAGCTCGCACCGAGATATTTGGTGTTGGATAAACATCACGTGCAAAATAATTCGGCCGAGTAAAATCAATTTCCATAAACTCTTCTAACATCTTTTTACTTAAGTCATTTATTTCTTTGTAATTAATAAGTGCATAAGGATCACTTGAATGTAAAAGACCGATTTTTGCAATCGCTTGGATTTTAAGTAAGTATTCGTAGTATTTTTTATTTTTCATCTTGATAAAAATATACCATATTTTTTGTTAAAAAGAAGAAAACCTTTATATTTTAAAATGATAAAATATCGGCTAAACTTAAAATAATGTTATCAAATGAACATTTTTATATTATTTTAGGATGTATTGCTTTTGTCGGCGTAATTCTTTTTATCTTAACTGGCTTTATTCGGGTTAAGAAAGGTTTTGTTGCTGTAATTGAAAAGATGGGTTTATATACTGGCACTTATCAAAGTGGTTTTCATTATTTCCCTCCCCTAACGTCACGTCGTGTTGGCTTATATAAATTAGGTGAAGTAAAACGTTTAGTAGAAGTTGATCGATTTAAGTCTTTTTTCTTAACTTATGAAATTATGAACTTTAAAGACTTTCATTACAAAGGACACGATTTGGATAGTCTTGTTAAACTCGCTTATAAAGATAATCCACTTGATTTAGAAAGTTCTTTAGAAAGGACTTGTCCATTATTAAGTGTTCGTTTTATTAAAATTGAAGTTAATGAAAAATAATCGTTAATATTTATTTAAAATATAGTTTTCAAAAATCGCACTATAATGTTCACATTCTTTTTTTGTCGGAGCCTCGACCATAATCCGAATTAATGGTTCCGTTCCGCTTGGGCGAATTAATATTCGTCCAGAACTACCAAGACGACGTTGTTCTTTTTTATATAAAGAAATAAATTCATCATCTTCTAAAATCTCTTTTTTATTTTTGACTTTCATATTAACTAATGTTTGCGGATAAATTTTTAAATCATTAAGTAGTTCTTTAAAAGAGTTTCCATAAGCAACATAAGTATCTAAAACTTTTAATGAAGTTAAAAGTCCATCTCCAGTATTTAAATAATCATAAAAGATAATATGGCCTGATTGTTCTCCGCCTAAAGAAAGGTGATGTTTTTCTAATGCTGCTTGTACATATTTATCACCAACATCAACTTCTAAATATTTAAAGTTATTATGATGAAAAGCTTTTTTTAAGCCGAAATTCGCCATTTGTGTAATAACGATTGTATCTTCATTTAATTTTTGTTTTGCTCTTAGATGCTTACCTAAGAGGTAAAGCATATGATCGCCGTTTATTTCTTGCCCGTCTTTCATAAATAAAACACGGTCTGCATCGCCATCAAAAGCTAAACATAAATCATATTGTTTATTTTTACTATAATTACTAAGGTTTTCTAAATAAGTTGAGCCACATTCTTTGTTAATGTTAACGCCGTTAGGTGTATGAAAAATATAATCAGCTTTTACGCCTAAATCATTAAATAGACGCGGAGCTAAAAATGAAGCTGAGCCATTTGCGCAATCAACAAGAATATTGAGTGATGATAAATCATGATTTACTTTTGAAGTTAAGAAGTTTAAATAATCATTAATTAAATCGTCTTTTTGATGGTCTAGTAAATGATTATTTTCTTTTCGGATTGGTAAATAATCTTGTTCGCTTTTAATATATTCTTCAATTAAATTCTCGATTTTTGCGGCGAGTTTTTTTCCTTTTTTATCAAAAATTTTAATCCCATTATCATAATATGGATTATGCGAAGCGCTAATCATAATTGCGTAATCAAAACCGTTTTGATGAACTAAATATGATAAAGAAGGCGTTGTAGAAATACCTAAATCAACATATTGTCCGCCGCTAGAAGTAATGCCTCTAATTAAGGCCTTTTTTAAAAAATCACCTGACTCGCGCGTATCTTGTGAAATTAATATTTTACTTTTACGTCCAGCTGGATATTGCCCGATAAAACGGCCAATCCGATAAGCGATTTCATCAGTTAGAACTTCGCCAACTTTTCCTCGGACCCCGTCAGTTCCAAAGTATTTCATATTAAGCTAATTAATGTCCTCTAATGTTTCAAGCATGCTTTCTTCAAAAACACGTAAGAACGTATCGATTGTTACAGTTTGTAGTTCACCACGATAAGCAACCGAAATTCGTCCTGTTTCTTCACTTACAACAACGGTCACTGCATCAAATAGTTCGCTAACACCAATTGCTGCTCGATGACGTGAACCATATTTTCCAGTTAACGGTTTTGTTGTTGGAGTAAAATAAACGCTTGCCGCTAAAATTTCATTTCCTCTTATAACAATCGCACCATCATGTAGTCTTGTGCCTGGATAAAAAATTGTCATTACTAACTCAGCACTAAAAGGAGCATTAACCATCGTTCCTGTTTTAATTGCTTCGGTTAAAAGCATATTTTTTTCAAAAGTTAATAAAGCACCAATTTTTTGTTTACTTAATGCCATAACTGTTTCTTTAACTTTTTTATAAAAGGCTTGACGATCAAAAACTTTTTCAACTGGCTTTTTACTACTTCGGAAACTAAAAATTGGTCGTGTTTTTGCTGCACTTAAAATAAAGGGGCGAATCCGACTAATATTTATAAAAAAGGTTAAAGTAATTGTTGCTATTGTAATAATGATCAAAAGTGTATTTAATAACTGGAAGTTAAATAACCAAGACAAAACTAATAATAAGAAATTTGCAATCGCATAAATTAAAACAAAATGGCGATTAATCATCCGATAAACGACAAAAATTAAAAAGGCGCCTAAAATAATACTTAATGATAAGTCAATCCACGTTGTTGCTAAAGAAAAATTCGGTAAAATCATTTTTATCTTGCCCACCGATGTGCAAAGCGACTTGCGGCACTTGCAGCAATTGCTCCGACAATATCATCTAAAAAAGTATTACAACGTCCACTATTTTTGCCTTCATTATTTAATTTTTCGATAATGCCATATTTCTTTTTATCAATGTAGCCAAAGTTTGTTAAAGATATCGAACCATATAAATTGCATATCCCGTAAGCGATAACTTCATCAACACCATATAAACCTTCATCACGCATTAAAATATCTTCTAAATCTTTATCAAACATCCGGCCACTTTCAGCTAATTTATCAAGTTCAACAGCGGTCATAATCGCTAACTGAACTTCACGTTTTGCTAAGACGCTTAAAACCGAATCAAAAAGTTCTTCTTTTAATAAAGTTAAGTGATAGTCAGCTTGCAAAAACCGCGCCGCATCAGCAATATCATTTATTGTAACGCCTCTTTCTTTTAATAATTTAATACACTTTTCACGATAGTCTTCCATTTTTATACCCCACATTGATTAATTCAATATATACATTAATAGTTTAGCAAAACATTAGTAAATATTAAAGCGAAATTAGACTATTTTTATAGTATAAAACAAAGTTCTTTATTAAATAGGAAAAAAACCTAATTTGTTATCTTTGCACAATTACATTATTTTAAGAAAGAAGAAAACGATTCTTCGATTTGTTTGTTTAAAGTTGCCATAAGTGTTGTCTTAATTTTAACGACTTTTCGATCAAAAGTAATTAAACCATTTACTTCATCTTCAACATCACTTAGTTGCGTATAAACTAAAACGCCTAAGCCCTTTTTAATTAAGGGAAGCGCTTCATTTAAATATAGTTTTCTTAACCTATTTTCAAGTGCTACTTGATTTTTAAAAATCCGATAACCAAATGTTTTTAAAAGGTTAAAACTATGATTTTTTATTTTATAAGAATATCCACCAAATTCACTAATCGCAATAATACGTTTTTCGTCTTTTTTAACGTTAAGATGAAGCTTGGCAAAATAAATATGACGTGAATAAAAATCGCCAGCACCTTGATCTGACCAACCACTAGCGTGATCAATGAGTCTTGTTTTATCCAAAGCACTTATAAGTTTAGTTATTTCAACGGCGCTAAATTGTCCCCAACCTTCATTAAATGGTATCCACGTAATAATTGAAGGAAAACAATCATATAAATTTAAAGTTTGTTTTAAAGCTTTTAAATAGTTTTCTTCTTGCGCTTTTGTTTGAACTCCAAAAAGACTTGTCTTAATATCACTTTGATGAACATTAAAAAACATTGCCTTTAACGCGTTAAAATTAAAATGTTTTGGAGGTAATAAATTAATCATGTCTTGCATAACTAAAATACCTAAAACATCACAATGATAATAAAAGCGATATGGTTCGAGTTTGATATGTTTCCGTAACATATTAAAACCCATTTTCTTTAGTAAAGACATATCGTCAATATAAGCTTGATCACTCGGTGCGGTTAAAAGTCCGTCACTAAAATAACCTTGATCTAAAACACCATTAACAAAAATTGGTTCATTATTTAAATAAACGTAAGCAAAGCCATTTTCGTGAATTTTTCTTTCAACCTTTCGGAAAGCAAAATATGATGAAACAAAATCATTATTAA
>JAAYJX010000088.1 GCA_012522695.1 Erysipelotrichia bacterium | reverse complement strand
TATACACCTACAAAAAATAACATTATTGTCGGTGTAAAAGTAAAAATACTACCACTAATATTTTCGAAGTTTTTTAAAGGAATAAGATTAACATATCGACCTGAAATCGTTGGAAATAAAAAGGAAAGAAAAGGATACAATTGTCGATAAGTAGCTGGTTCAGAATTATTATTATTTCCCCAAAACTCTAAAATTAAAAATTTTAATTGTTCGTAATCTTTAATTTCCCACGCCTCTTTTAGACTTGCTAAGTAAGTTGCATCTTCAGCTCGAGGCGCTTGCATAGCATTTAAATAGTTTGGCAGTAAAATAAAAAAGCCTAGCATTATGCCAATTGCAAAGGCTAAAATACCCCAACCTAAAATTGCTAAGTTTTCTTTAGCGGTATTTAATTTAATACGTTGAAAGAAACGGAACAGAGCATACGCTACACCATAAAAACTAATCGTAATTAAAAAGAAGTAATTACTTATTCCAAAAAGAAATAAAGCAACAATTAAAAGGGTTGGTTTTTCTTTGGTTAATACTTTTTCAATACCAAGTAAAACTAATGGTAAAAATGTTAAAACTTCAAAGAAATTATTAAACCATAAATAATATGCCATCCAACCACAAAAGGCATAAGCAATCGAAAAGACTCGTGCTGAAGTTTCACTTATTTTAAAATGTTTTAAATATAATCGAAAAAATAATCCCCCGACAACCATCCTTGCAATCATCATAATTGCCATAAGTTGTGGAATCCAACTTCGTGGGAAAAATAAAATTGGGAGTAAAAAGGGCGAAAACAAACCATAATACGTATTTGATGTAATATTATCGGCGCCTAAAAAGGTATTGTGGTCCCATAAGACGAATTTACCCGTTGTAAAAAAGGTCCACCAATCATCATAAAAATTATAATGAAAGGCAACATATTGTTGAGTATAATCGCCACCTAGTGGAATTGTAAAACTTTGCCTAAACAGGGCAAAGGCAAAAAAACCAATTCCGATTAAAATTAAAAATAAAACATAATAAAAAAGTGAATGAATGTTTTTTAAGAAAGAAAAATCAATCTTTCTTTTTATAACTTTAACGTCATTTAATTCTGTCATAAAAATATTCTAACATAATTATATATGTTAAGATAAATTAGATATAGGAGATAAGCAAATGAAATCTTTAGAAATTATGAAAAAAAGGCAAAGTATACGCCAATTTAGTAAAGAATTAATAAGCAAGGAACACTTAAATTTAATTTTAGAGGCAGCTTATAATGCTCCAATTGGTAGGGCCGCATATGATCAATATAAATTATATGTCTTAAATGAAAAAGACAAATTAAATAAATTATCAACTATGTTGATAGAAAAAGCCCAATTAACAAAGCATCCTTTTTTCGAAGGAACTTTAGTAATTTTTATTGCCGGAATAAAAACAGAAGAAAGATTAAATGGATGTGATACCGGGTGCATTATTGAAAATATGATGTTAGTAGCTAGTGAGTTAAATATTGGCTCATGTTTTTTATATCGGATTTCTCAAACAATTAATAATAATAAAGAATTAAAATCCTTTTTTAATTTAGAAGAAAACTACCAAATAATGTCAGCAGTCACTTTTGGACATCCACTTGAAAAAAATCTACCATTAAAAATTAGACCGGGTATAAAAACAAAATATCTTTAATTTTTTTAAATACCGACAACATCACTAACAGGCAAGGAAAAAGCAATTCCTTGTCCTTTTGTTTCAAGTCCAGCGGCTTTGTTAATGGCTTTTAAAATTGTATCTTTTAATTTAATTTCGACTAAAATAATAACGATTTCTTTTTCAGGCGAAATTGTAATACCGAAAAACTTTTCCATCTCAGGATTTCCTGTTCCTCGTGCATGGAAAATCGTTCCTCCTTTAGCGCCTTCGGCCCGAGCGGCGTCCATTACTAAATCAGTAAAACCATTATTAACGACACAAATAATTACTTCGAATTTTTTCATTGTTTTTCTCCTAATGTCCGTGTATTTGTCAAATACTTATAAATTGATGTGCCAATAACGCTTGAGATATCAACGCTAAAAGCAATTCCTTTCGCTTCTTTTTTTTGTAAATAAAAATTATTTATGTCTTCTTTTAATAAAGGAAGATGAGTATTTTTTACAATCGAAAAAATAATTTCTTTTCTCCTATCGCTTAAACCAAGAAGACGATAAATTTCTTGTGTGCCTGTTCCACGCCCATACACGCTAAAGTTTAGAGCAACTTCGTATTTTTTTATAAATCGCAAAACTTTTTTACTATAACCATAATTCGTAATAGTTATTAAAAGTTTCATCTTTTCAATTTTGTTTTCCTTAGAAAGTGATTTTTTTTCTGCTACTTCGTCCATGTTTCATCCTCGCTTATTAAATAAATAATTTGGTCATCATTTTCCTCAAGAAAACGAAGTTGGGCAATTTTATGACGACGATATTCTTCATAAGTTGCATATAAGCCTAAAATTTGAATAGTAATAACTGGCATTAAAGTAATTAAAGCATTAACACCAAAAGCATACATCATAATGTCACGTCCATTTTGATTAAAAACTTGAATTGCTGCGCCAATAGCAAACGGTAAAACAAACGAGGAGTTCATCGGTCCGCTTGTAATTCGTCCGGCATCAAAAGCCATTGCAGAAAATATTTTTGGCACAAAAATGGATAAGACAAGGGCAATAATATAACCACCAATAATGAAATAAAGAATGCTAATTTGAAAGATGAGCCTTACCATGGCAAAGCACATCGCCAAACCAGCCCCAATAGCAATCGCTAACAAAACAAGACCCTTACTAACAGTGCCATCTGTAATGTTTTCAACTTGTCCGATTAAAACATGAATTGCAGGTTCTAATAAAACAGCTGACATACCAATGATTGCTCCAAAAAGAATAATAAGGTTTTGATTACTACTTGCGATTTTTGAACCAACAATTCGGCTAATTGGTAAAAAGCCTAAATTAACTGCGGTTAAAAAAATAATTAATCCTAAATAAGTATAAACTAGCCCAATAGCAATGCGGATTAAGGCTTTTTTAGGCAATTTAATAAAAATAGCTTGATAAATAAAAAAGAATACAGTGACTGGTAAAATAGCAATCGTCACATTAATAAAGTTTGTTAGAAGGATCGAGCCAAAAGTTTCAGCTTGTTCAATTGG
>JAAYJX010000009.1 GCA_012522695.1 Erysipelotrichia bacterium | reverse complement strand
TTTTCCCTGAAGGTAATTCAACTTATGATGGTCAACTTTGTTTTCATCTTCATAACCCGGGTAAATTAGTTAAACTCTTAAATATTGAAGTCGTTATTTATAATTTACAAGGTGCCTATCTTTCTAATCCAAGATGGTCACGTTTTCGTAAAAAGGGTCATACCTTTGGTCTAATAAAAAGAGTCATTACAAAAGAAGAAATTGCTCAATATTCTTTAGAAGAACTTGAAAAAATCATTAAAGAAAATTTAGACGTTAACCCTTATGAAATAAATACTCCTTACAAAGGATCAAAAATTGCTGAAGGTTTACAACGTTTAATTTTCTTTTGTCCTAATTGTCTTCATCTTGATACATTAGAAACAAGTGAAAATGTTATTCATTGTCAAAATTGTTCTTTTGAAGGTGTTTATGATGAATTTGGTTATTTAACAATTAAGAATAAAAAACATATGCTACATGAAGTTTCGCGGCCGATGATTGATGAATTTGAAAAATATCTTTTAAGTAATATTAAAATGCAATTTAATGAAAACGTCGCAACAAAAGTATGTTGGGGCAAAAGAAGACGTCGTCTTTATGAAAATATATCTTTTTTACTTAATAAAGATGGTCTTTCATTAATTGGTAAAAAAATTAACTTTCAAATACCTTTTAATAAAATTATTGGATTTGGATGTCAGCAAAAAGCAAAACTCGTTATATATGCTAATGGCATTCCAACCCTTATTATTCGATTTGAGAAAAACATTTCAATTTATAAATATTACATTGTTTTGCAAATTTTTAGCGAATTAGCAAAAAAAGGAGAGGAAAATTATGAATTACTTACGCACACTAATCTTAGCTTCTGAGTTACAAACATTTAAGCCTTATGAATTTAATCCGACTTGGCAAATTCTTTTAGGCTTTTTTATCGTTTTAACACTTTTACTTTTTTCTAATTTGTTAAGAAGAGTTATTCCTTTTTTAAAACGATCACTTTTACCAGTTTCTTTTATTGCCGGGGCGATTGGTTTAGGTTTAAAAGTTGCTTTTCAATATAGTGAACTAGCAATAAGTGGAGCGACGTTAGTAACAAATAACTTTACCTCGATGCTCCAAGTTTTAACGTATCATGCTTTAGCAATTGGTTTTATTTCTTTAGGATTAAAAATTATTGATAAGCAAAGGCAAAAAAATAAAGAATTAGGCCGTGATAGTCTTAAAGGCGGCTTAATTATTATTGCGACTTATTTAATTCAAGCAATTGTTGGTGTTGTTATTACAATTGTTTTTAGTTTAGTTTTTGATGTCGTTTCTCCATTTGCTGGTGTTTTACTACCAATGGGTTTTGGTCAAGGGCCAGGACAAGCAATGAATATTGGTGGTATTTTTCAAGATAGTGGCGGGTTTGCTAGTGGTCTTGACTTTGGTATTAGTGTTTCAACTTTAGGCTTTTTAAGTGCGGCTGTCGGTGGAGTAATATACTTAAATTACGCAGCTAAAAAAGGTTATGTTAAACGTCGTGATGAAGACGATATAACGCCGACAAGTAATGAGTTAGTTGAAAAACATGGGGAAATACCTCTTAGTGAATCAATTGATAAATTAACACTGCAAATTGCTCTTGTTGCTTTTACTTACTTTTTAACGTTTGGTTTGATGTTTGGTTTACATAAGCTTCTTGAACTAACAGGCGTACCTTTTTTAAGTGTTAATGTTGTTGGTCTTATTTATGGCTTTAACTTTATTTTTGCAGCGATGTTTGCGATGCTTGTTAAAAAAATTATCGCTAAACTTCATACAAAAAAAGTTATCAAACGACAATACATAAATAACTTCATGTTAGATCGAATTGCCGGTGTTGCTTTTGATATTATGATTATTGCTTCAATTATGGCGATTGACATTCGTAACTTAAGTGACCCAGGTTTACTTATTACTTTAGCCGTTATGGCACTTATCGGCGCGTTTGTAACGTATTTCTACGTCATGTACGTTGCCCGTAAAGCTTTCCCAACTTATAAACATCAAGCATTCGTCACTTTTTATGGTAATTTAACTGGTACGGCATCAGATGGCATTGCTTTACTTAGAGAAATTGACCCATTATTTAAAACACCTTCTGCCGACACACTTGTTTATGGTAGTACGGTTGCAATTGGTTTAGGCTTTCCGGTTCTTTTAATTACTGGCTATATTTATAAAGATTATGAAATGGGTTTAGCTTCAACTTCACTTTGGGTTTCACTTGGAATTATGGTTTTATATTTTATTGCAATTAATATTGCCTTTTTCTTTGTTTTAAAACATCAAAAGAAAAAAGCCTTACAAGAAGTTGAAGAAGTTAGTGAAAAATAAATAAATTTTTCTAAGCAAATGTCTTTAATTTATTAAAGTAAATTTATAAAATATATTTATCTGACAAAAAGGAGAAAAAAATTTATGACAAACAAAAAAGTTATTGATTTAATTAATTTACAAATTCAGCGTGAATTTTATTCGGCCTATTTATATTTAGATATGGCTTTATATTATGATGATCTTGGTTTAGAAGGATTCGCTAATTGGTTTGAAATTCAAGCCCAAGAAGAACGTGATCATGCGATCGGCTTTATTCGTTATTTACAACATATTGGTGTTAAACCAGAACTTGCTGTTATTGATAAGCCAACGCTTACATATTCTGATCCACGTGAACCACTCGTTGAAGCACTTAAACACGAGCAATTTGTTACCAAAAGTATTGAAAACATTTTAGAAGTTGCGCAAGAAGAAAAAGATCATTTAAGTGTTCATTTTTTAAGATGGTATATTATGGAGCAAGGTGAAGAAGAAAAAAACGCTAATGATAATATTACCCGTTATGATTTAACCAAAGGTTCTCGCGGTGCACTTTTACGAATTGATAGTGAATATAAACAACGTACTTACAGTCCTTCATTTCCAGATTTAGATTAAATTAATATTTTAAAACTCAAAAAGCCTCGTAAAAATGAGGCTTTTTTACTACCTACATTTTAATGATATTGTTAAAAATCTGAATTTTTGTTAAAATCAAATCAACATTTATGCGGCGTAAATTTATTTTTATTAGCTCAGTTGTTACTTCATTTTTGGTTGTCCTTGGACTAATCTTTTTTTCTTTAAATAATCGCTATAATCAATATCGTTTTGCACCTAATGCGCAAAGTGTTGAAAGTGTTGAAACAAATCGGGTTTGGCTAAAAATAACTTCTTCGACGTGGACAATAGATAATGCAATCACACAAATTCATTATTTTAACGGCTCGTCTTCACCCAATACGATTTGGCCAGGGGTCCCTCTTAGTTATGATTTAGCTAATGAAGCTTATTATTATGATTTACCACATGATGTCAGTAACTACATGTTTACACGCGTTGATACTTATTATAATTATTTAAACGCTAAAACGGCTGATTTATCATATACTAATTCAATTAATAAAATTTACACTATTTCAGGAGCAATATCAGGTTCAGGAGAAATAACAGTTACTGGTAGTTATTCTGCTTTTTCACCACTAACGACAACAAAAGTAAGTGCGTTTATGACAACTTTAGATGATGGTAGTTATATTTGTGATTATAATCACACTTTAAAAGAACTTAATTATTATTACCATGGTTTAAGTTCTTTTGAACGCAAGCAATATCAAGAAACTTTACTTTATGATGGAGTAAGCGGAAGTGATCGCCTTAATTATTTACTTTCTAAACATCAAATTCATGATGAATCTGTATCCTCATTAACGGCAAAATTAGAATTAGATAAAACAGCCCTTAATGTACCTTCATCAACCTTAATAAGTTTTGATTTAGAAATGTTTGGTGAAAACGGTTCATTTATTAGTTGGACTTCAAGTCGAAATGATGTTTTAAAAATAATTAATAATGTCGCGACTATCATACCTACTTCTAGTAATGTCACATTAACACTAAATGCAACGTTAAAACTATTAAATGAAAGTAGTCAAAAAAGCTTTAGTATTATTGTTGAAAAAGACCCATCGATTCAAAGTGTAAATGTTACTTGGACAATTAATTTACCTTTTGCAATCCCAAGTGGACGTCAATTAAGTATTGGCACTGATTTAAATGATTGGAACCCAAGTAATACATCATGGGGTGAAGTAAGTAAAGTTAGTGATACGCAATATCGTTTTAGTAAATCTTTTCTTAAGAGTAGTGAAAGTGAATCATTTGTGATGTTATATAAATGGGTTTTATATAGTAATAGCGACACTGATATGTGGTATGGAGTCGAAAATGCACCGAATAATCAAAATCGCTCAATGACAATAAGCTACGCAAGTTCGACTTTATCAAGAACCGATACAATTAGTAGTTTTGAAAATGTAACTAGTGGAGGTAGTACGCCTGTGGGTCAAGGAAAATTAACTGTAACATCAGTTGGTGGTAGGACAATTCGTATTTATACTCCATCAAATTATAATGCTTCTAATACGAGTGTGCGTTATCCAGTTATTTATATGCATGATGGGCAAAATCTTTTCGATGCGAGTACTTCTTTTAGTGGTGAATGGGAAGTTGATGAAGCAATTGAAAATTTAATGTCTAGTCATAATTGGAGTGGGATGATTGCCGTCGGGATTGATAACACTAGTAATCGAATGGGCGAATATATGTATCCAACTGGTTATATTTCTTATAGTGGATATACGCCTAGTGGTGATGTTTATATGAATCTTATTGTAAATACAATAAAACCATACGTTGATAGTAATTATAATACACTCCCTGACCGCGAATCTACTTTATTAGGTGGTAGTTCAATGGGCGGCCTTATTTCCTTTTTTGGTGGTCTCCACCACTTAAATACTTTTGGGACAATTATGGCTTTTTCAACTTCAACACAATTAGTAAGTAACGCTAATACAAATGTCCCAAATACACTAAGTAGTCTTAATCAAAATTTACTTACTAATACAAAATTCTTTCTTTATGTAGGCACGAGCGGGGACGGGTCTTCTACTTGGCCAGATACTTATAAAGGTTATTTAACTGCTAAAGGTGTCCCTACTAATAACGTGCAAACATATTTAGGACAAGGATATTCTCATAATGAATATGCTTGGTCAATTCATTTTCCGATTGCTTTAAAATGGGCAATGGGCTTTGGTTTATAAAATAGTAATTTTTATATAATTTTAATTATCTTCACTAGACAACAACGTTTCTTCTTTAAACTTTTTATTTTCAAGCCTTTTATAATTATGTTGATATAAAAGAAAAATTAAAAAGCCCATTAAAGCAGCAACAAGGAAATAAAGTAAAGAAATAAGAAAGCCAGTCACAAAAATTGGAGCATTTGCTTCATGTAATATATTACGTAAACTACTTAAATAAGGTATGTTTGAGCTTACTCCCCACGGACTAATATAAAAGCCATCAAAAGCTTCTAAATTAGGATTTTTAAATGACAAATAATGAAAAGTAGTATTAACAATTTGAATAAAAACAATTGTTGCTAAAAGGACGATTGTCGCGCTTATATATTGTCGATAATTTTGTCCAAACTTTTTACTCGCACCGATATATAAACCAACGACGATCATACTGCCATGCCATATCATCGTATGTAAAGAAATAGAAACGTCTAAAGTAAACACACCCATCCCTGTTAAAGTAACACTTAAACCTGCTGCGAGGCTATAAAGAGCAAGATAATAATATAAGCTATCTTGAATTTTTTTATTTTTAATAAAAGGCGTAATTATAAACAAATAAAGGGGCAAAGAGCAAAATTGTAAAGGAAAACCAAACCAAGCATAATTATCAAGTCCGTTTCTTAAATTTAAATAAACTAATTGTTTATAAAGTTCAATACTAATAAGAAGGACACCGAATTTAAATACTTCATAATCAACTTGATTTAATTTACCCCAAAAATATGTTTTCGTTTTTGTTTGTTCTTGCCGAGCTTTTTTTAAGTAAATAATTGTTAGTAAAAGCGAGACGCCGATCATTAAAAAATGAAACGTACTAAAAATTAAATCTTGAGGTAATTGTGATGGTAAATATTCATCACTAAAAAGCCATTTACCATTTAATGTAAATAAAAAGGCCATCGGCAAAAAGACATTTATCCATTCAAAAATAATAATAAAAACACGATAACGTTTTTCATCTTTTTTAATTAATAATCTTTTTAGACAATATAAACATAAAAAAGCAAAAACGTAAAGACTAGTAATTAATAAACCATGTCGATTACTCATTTTTTCTTTCTAGGAAAGATTTTATTATAAATTAAGTAATCTTTCAAATATTATAAGGTATTACTTTATAACAATACTATTTACTAAATTTGATTTCATTAAGTGCGTCTTTTTTAAAACTTCGCCACTTAATTTCTGAATTATTTCTTTTTTGTTCGCTACCCGGTATCCCCCATAAATTGCGACTACCAGGTTGATAAGATAACATTTTAAAATTAATCGTACCGTTTTTCCAAACATGTTTTTTTCTTAATAAGATTTGATAAATTAATTTTGTAGGAAGAAAAAAACCATCGTCTTTTGTTCCGTGATATATTCCATCAATTGTAAAATTAGCTTTATATCGTCCTTTTGTTATAAAGCGTTCGATAACGTGTTTCATGATGTTATCTTGACTTAACTCGTCGCTTGCTAATTTAAACCATTTGCTATGTGTTTTTCTTAAATCATTGGAGGTAAAACGGGTTGGACCGCTTCCATCAAGTGTATTATCGCCATAATGAAAAAAGACAATTGTCTTTAACGTGCTTTCGCTTATGCCTATTTCTCTTAAAAAGGGTATGAATGTATTAATTTGTTCACTATGAAAAGAATTTGAATTACCACTCTTAATTGATATATATTTATTAGCTTCACCTACTTTTAAAACGATATCAGCTTTTTGTTCGTTATTTAATTTATTAACGTACAAAGTTCCTTTATCAACTTGAAATAATTTTTGGATCCATTTCTTAAAATGATTTGGTAATTTGTCAATTTTCTTTTTATTTAAAACTTCAATAATTTCGTATTCATTTTGATGTCCATCATTTTTTCCCATATTAAAACCTCCACTTTATTAATAATGAAAATAAAGATGTTTTTGTTAATTTTTATTTAATAATTGAGTTATTAGTTTACTTAAGAAGTGGATATAATCCATTTAAAACATCAATCGTCGTAAAATCCCAAAGATCTTCATCCCAACCTAATAAAACAAAAAACTCAGCATTAACTAAGTCTAATGTAATAAATTGTCCACTTTCTGTTGGATTTATAAAATCATAACCGTCTAAATCTAAAAGATCGTTAGTGTAATAAGTGTCAGTAATAGTAATACTAGGACCAGTTTTTTCACCAACGATGCCTCCAACATAAGTTTCGCCTTTAACTTCGCCAAAATTAATTGAAGAAGTAATTTTGCCTCGATGCATACGTCCAACGATTCCACCGACAAAATTATTGCCACTTACATTTCCAGCATTATAAGTGTTAGTAAGTATTAAATCAGAAGCATGACCATCTCCAACTAAACCGCCAATCCAGTTATCGCCACTAACATCACCTAAGTTGTAACTATTTTCGATTGTTAAATAAGATGAATAGTTGAAAGAGCCAACGAGACCTCCGGCATAATAAGTTCCGCTAACGTCACCACTGTTATAACTGCTAAATATATCTAACCACGAAGTATTATCTGAATAAGCAACAAGACCGCCCGCGCAACTTGAACTCGCATTAATTTGACCGATGTTATAACTATTTTCAATGAAGATAGTTGAATTATCATATGAATCGCCAACGAGGCCGCCAACAACAAAAGTACCAGTTAAGTTACCAATATTATAACTATTTCTTATTTCAATTTTTGATGAATAAGAAGACGTACTAACTAATCCAGCAAGATAGTCTTCTCCACTTATATCTCCTTTATTAAAAGAAGCTTCTATTTTTACAAACGAGCCATTTGTTGAATAGCCAACTAAACCACCAACATTATAACCTGCATTTA
>JAAYJX010000087.1 GCA_012522695.1 Erysipelotrichia bacterium | reverse complement strand
TATGCCTAAATCTAAAAAGTTATTGACATATGCCAAAAACTATTATTAAATAAACTTAGGTTAATGGCATTTGCTATTAACTCAAGGAGGATTTAATTATGCCAAGAGGAGACGGAACCGGACCAAGGGGTTTAGGTCCTAATACTGGAAGAGGTTTTGGGTATTGTAGCCCGCGCCCACAACGTTACCATCGCTATGGACGTTTTGGTGGGAGAAATTTTGGTTATCGCAATTTTGCAATGTACAACATAAGCGATAAAGAAGCTATGCTTCAAAGAAAAAAAATTCTTGAAGAAGAAATTGAGAATATTAATAAACTTCTTGATGATATAAAATAAGAGTATATGTCAAGGCCAAGAAAATATAAACGTGTTTATTGTGTAC
This sequence comes from Erysipelotrichia bacterium, assembly GCA_012522695.1. Lineage (GTDB taxonomy): Bacteria > Bacillota_I > Bacilli_A > RFN20 > CAG-826 > UBA1424. The sequence goes on along the minus strand of JAAYJX010000087.1, from coordinate 6,163 downwards.
CTAACAATAATGTTTTCGGTAGTTTAAATTCCATAAATAATGATGACTTTATCATTATGCTTGTAGAAGAGTTTGAAACAATCCGTTTAATAGATTGGGAAGGACTAACACAAGAAGAATGCGCTCAAGAAATGAACGTTGCTCGAGCGACCGTTCAAAAACTTTATCAGGACGCTCGAACAAAATTAGCAAATAGTTTAGTGAACGGCCTTCTTTTAAAAGTCGAAGGTGGCAATTATGAATTGCATGAAAACGCTTCAAGATTTTATAAAGGTCAAGGATGTCGTCAACAACGCTTCCATCATCGTGGTAGAAGGCCTTTTGATGGACCTGGGCGAGGCCGACATCGTTTTAATAAATAGGAGGAAATATGATTATTTTAATTCCAGTAGATCAAAGCGGCGAAGTAAACGATTCTTTTGCACGCGCTCCACGTTTTTTAATTTACGATAGTGAAACTCAAGAAAAGACATTATTGGAAAATAAGGCAAGTTTAAGCTCTGGCGGAGCGGGCGTAAAAGCAGCACAACACGTTATTGATTTAAAAGTTGATATTATTTTAACTCCTCGTTTAGGAGAAAATGCCGCGCTTATATTAAGTAAAGCCGATATTGGCATATATAAGACTGTAAATAAGGATATTGAAAAAAATATTAATTTATTTTTAGCGAACAAGTTGTCAAAATTAGAAAATTTTTCTAGCGGACACTAAAAAATATATGAAAATCGCAATCCTAAGTGGTAAAGGTGGAACAGGTAAAACTTTTTTAGCTGTAAATTTAGCTGCTAGTGCTAAATATTCAACAATAATTGATTGTGACGTTGAAGAACCAAATGTTCATCTTTTTTTAAAAACTGAAAATACTAGTACAAAAAATGTATCAGTCAAAATACCGTATGTTTTAGAACAATTATGCGACGGTCAAAGAAAATGTGTGGATTTTTGCCGATATAACGCTCTTGCTTATATAGATAATCAACTTATTGTCATGGACAACTTATGCCATTCGTGTGGTGGCTGTCTTTTAGTTTGCCCAAATAAAGCACTTAAAGAAAAGAATAAAGTAATTGGTGAAATTTCATCAGGAAAAATTAAACAAATTAATGTATTAAGTGGTTTTTTAAAACCCGGGGAAGCGACCGGCGTCCCAATTATAAAAGAACTTTTAGATGATTCAAATGCATTTGAAGGCTTAAAGTTTATTGATTGCCCTCCGGGCAGTTCTTGCTCTGTAATTGAAAGTATTAAAAGTGCAGATTTTTGTCTTTTAGTTACCGAACCAACTATTTTAGGAGCTTTTAACTTAAAAACAATTTATGAATTAACAAAACTATTTAATAAACCGTGCGCTGTTGTTATTAATAAAAGCGAGAAAAAAACAAATCCTGCCCAATTATTTTGCCGTCAAAACAAAATCACTATTTTAGAAAACATATTATTTGATCGCACAATGAACGATATTAGTTCAATTGGAAAAGTCCTTGTTTGGGAAAACAAAAGATACTTAAAGTTGTTCACAAATTTATTGAATAACCTTGTTTTAGAGGCAAGAAAATGAAGCAACTATTAATCTTAAGTGGTAAAGGCGGGACAGGCAAGACTACTTTCGCCAGTGCATTTATAAAATTAAACAATAGTAAACGTTATGCAGATTGTGATGTTGATACTCCTAATTTGCATTTATTAACCAAACAAATTAAAGGACCAAAAATTAAGAATTTTTATGGTTTAGATAAAGCAGAAATAAATGTTGAAATATGCACAAGTTGCGATTTATGTAGAAAACACTGTCGATTTGACGCGATTTTTATTGATAAAGACCAAAATTATCGAGTTAATCCATACCTTTGTGAGGGTTGTGCGGTGTGTGAATATGTATGCCCGGTAAAAGCAATTTCCTTAGTAAAAAGCGTTGATGGAGAAATCAAAACATATGTTGATAAGGATGAACTATTTGCTACTGCTCAGTTGAATATCGGGAGTGGAATGTCTGGATTATTAGTAACTGAAGTTAAGAAAAAAATCTTAAAAAACAAAGAAGAAATAGAATTAGCTATTATTGATGGTTCTCCAGGTATTGGGTGTCCGGTAATTGCCTCAATTAGTGGAGTAACACTCGTTTTAATTGTTGCTGAACCTTCAATGTCGGGTTTTAATGATTTAAAACGAATCGTGGAAACAGCGAATATTTTTCAAACGCCGATTGCTGTTGTCATTAATAAGTATGATCTTAATGAGAATATAACAAAATCCATTAAGCAATATTGCAAACTTAATAAAATTCCTTATTTGGGGCAAGTGCCATTTGATGAAAAGGTTAATCGCCTCGTAAATAGGGGTCTAACTATTGTTGATCAAGATTTAAAAGCTGGTTTAGAAGTTAAAAAAATATATTCAAAAGTCATGAAATTATTAAAAGGACTAAGTTAAGGAGAAAGATTATGATTAAAATTGCAATTGCGAGTGAAAAAGATGTAGTTGCAGAACATTTTGGACACTGTCAAAACTTTACTGTTTATACTATTAAAGACAACGAAGTAATTAATGTTGTTTCAATACCCAATCCTGGCCATCGACCGGGTTTTTTGCCATTATTTTTAAAAGAGCTTGGCATTTGTTTAATTATTTCTGGCGGAATTGGCCAAAGCGCCGTGTCTTTGTTTAATGAACACGGAATAGAAGTAATCGTAGGAGCCAAAGGAAATGTTTCCGACGTTGTAAATGAATTTTTAAAAGGAAATCTAAAGTCAACAAAGCCCTTTTGTCAAAAAGGTTAATGATAATAAACGTTTAAGACAATTTTATTCATTATAAAAATCAATTGTTTTTATCAAGTGTTGCTCTTTTGATGACTTTTTCTTTGCCATAGTTTAATATTAAAAGCCTCAAAGCCTTATAAAGGAGGAAGACTGTATGGAAACATTTATTATAACTACAGATGCATGTTCTGATTTAACTGACGATATTGTGAAAACCGAGAATATTTTTATTATGCCTATGGTTTTTGGAAAAGATGGAAAAGAATATCACCATTATCAAGATCAAAGGGAAATGAAAATTACTGATTTTTATGATGAAATGCGCCAAAAAGGAATTTATCGCACAACATTAGTAAACCCAACCGATTTTTATCACTTTTTTACAGAATTATTAAGACAAGGCAAAGATATTTTATATATTGCTTTTTCTTCAGCGTTAAGTGGGACATATCAATCTGCGACAATTGCTATTGATATGTTAAAAGGAGAATACCCTAATCAAAAAATTATCGCTGTTGATACACTAAGCGCTTCTTTTGGTGAAGGATATTTAGTTTATCGTGCAGCTTTATTAAGAAAAGAAGGCAAGACTATTGAAGAAACAGCAAGTTGGATCGAAGAAAACAAATTAAAACTTAACCACATCTTTACTGTTGAAGACCTTGGAACTTTAAAACGGGGTGGACGTTTAAGTAGTACGGCCGCTATTATCGGTTCACTTCTTAGAATTAAACCGATTTTACACGTAAACAATGAAGGCAAATTAGTTGCTCTTTCAAAAGCTGTTGGTCGTAAAAAGTCGCTTAATGACATGATTGAGGTAATTAAAAATCAAATTGTTGATCCAACGACACAAACAATTTTTATTGGTCATGGTGATGCTTTAGAGGATGCTCAATTTGTCGGTAATACCCTTAAAAAAGAATTGAAAGTTAAAGATGTTATTTATAGTTTTATTGGCCCAGTTATTGGTTCACATTCTGGTCCAGGAACAATTGCGGTTTTCTTTATGGGTGACAAAAGAGAATAGTTAACGTTTATTTCACTTTTTTATTTATTGTGATATTTGTTATTCGTCTTGATATGTGAGCGCTTTCAATTTATAATATTTATAGTGATAAAATATTATTTTGCATTCATCATTGCATTGCTAGGAGGTCTCTAAATGTATCAAAGCAAATATTTAAACCGTGTTTTTTCTAATGTTAAAAAACGTTATGTTAATGAGCCTGAATTTATTTCGGCTATCGAAGAATTTTTTGATTCAATGGACTTTTTTGTTGATAGTGATCCTCGAATTGAAAAAGAAGCAATTTTAGAACGCTTAGTTGTTCCTGAAAGAGTTATTTCGTTTCGTGTAGCTTGGGTTGACGATCAAAACAAAATCCAAGTCAACACTGGATATCGTGTTCAATATAATTCTGCAATTGGACCATACAAAGGCGGCATTCGCTTTGATTCTTCAGTGAATTTATCTATTTTAAAGTTTTTAGCATTTGAACAAACATTTAAAAATAGTTTAACTGGTTTACCCATGGGTGGTGGAAAAGGCGGCTCTGATTTTAATCCAAGAGGACGTTCTGATAATGAAATAATGCGTTTTTGTCAGGCTTATATGACTGAACTATACAGGCATATCGGACCAAACACAGACGTACCCGCTGGTGACTTTGGTGTTGGATTTCGTGAAATTGGTTATATGTATGGAATGTATAAAAAACTAGTTAATGATTTTACTGGAACATTTACTGGCAAAGGAATTCCCTATGGCGGCTCTTTAGGAAGAAAAGAAGCGACAGGTTATGGATTAATTTATTTCGTTAGAGAAACTTTAAAAACATTTTTCTCTACTACTTTAGACGGCAAGCGAATTATTATTTCAGGTTCAGGAAAAGTTGGTAAACATGCAGCAGTTAAGGCTCATGAATTAGGAGCAAAAATTGTTGCTATGTCTGATATTAACGGATTTGTTTATGACGAAAACGGTCTTGATATAAAATTAGTTGATGAATTATCAGAAGCAAGAGGAGAATACTCTCTAGAGTATATTAAGCACTATCCTCAAGCAAAGTTTGTTGATGACCCGAAGAAAATGTGGGCTATGCCTTGTGATATCGCTCTTCCGTGTGCGACACAAAACGAAATTTATTTAGAACACGCTAAAAGCCTTAAAGAAGGCGGCTGTTATTTGTTAATTGAAGGAGCAAACATGCCTTCAACCGTTGAAGCAATTCGCTATTTCAGTGAAAATGGCATTTTATTTGCTCCTGGTAAAGCCGCTAACGCAGGCGGAGTTGCAGTTTCGGGCTTAGAGATGACGCAAAATGCAACGCACTTACCATGGTCTTATGAAGAAGTTGATAAGAAGCTGGAAATTATTATGAAAGATATTTTTAAAAAGTGTCACGATACGGCTAATAAATTTAATCAGCCTCGTAATTTAGCTTTAGGTGCTAATATAGCTGGGTTTTTAAAAGTTTATGAAGCAATGGTCGCACAGGGAGTGATTTAATGAAGTTTTCTAATCCAATTAAAGCCCCTTCATTACTACTACCTAACCGAACAGTTGATTTAACTAGTTTTGCTGTGATTGCTTGTGATCAATTTACGAGTCAAAAATCATATTGGGACGACTTAAAACATCTTATTGGTCCTTATCCCTCAGCGCTTCATATGATTTTCCCTGAAGCTTATTTAAATTTAGTTAATGAAGCCGAATACATCAAAAATATCAATTCAACAATTCGGCAGTATTTAAAGGAAGATGTATTAGTTGATATAGGAGAATGCTTTGTTTTAGTTGAGCGAGAAACCCCGTATACAAAAAGAAGACTCGGTCTTGTTATTGCTATTGATTTAGAGGCATATTCTTTTTTAGCTGGTTCAAAATCATTAATTCGCGCAACCGAAGCAACAGTCGTTGAGCGCATTCCTCCACGACTCAAAATAAGGAAAAACGCACAAATAGAACTTTCTCATGTTCAATTTTTGTTTAACGATAAAAATAAAACAATTATTGAAAAACTATACGAAAGTAGGCAAAAACTGCCTGTTTTATACGATTTTCCTTTAAATCAGGGAGGAGGTCATTTAAAGGGTTATCAAGTTTTAGATACTGAACCAATTATTAAAGCATTCGAAAACCTATTGCAAAATGAAGAAGACAATTTAATGTTTGTTGTAGGAGACGGTAATCATTCTTTGGCAACAGCAAAGACACATTGGGATAATATAAAAACTAAATTATCTACTGAAGAACGCATAAATCATCCTGCCCGTTTTTCGATTGTAGAGGCAATTAATTTATATGATGAAGGATTAACATTTGAACCAATTCATCGTGTTGTTTTTAATGTTGGCGAAGATTTTATAAACGGCTTAAAAATGGCTGTGCAAGGCTCAT
>JAAYJX010000086.1 GCA_012522695.1 Erysipelotrichia bacterium | reverse complement strand
TAATATGATTAAAAAGAGCCAATCATTTTAAGCTGGCTCTATTTTAAAAATCTAAAAAAAGATAACGAAAAAAATAAGTTATTTTAACTAAAGTTTAGACGGATATAACCATTAGAAGTAAGGGCAGATATTGTTTTTACTTGACCGACATTATAAGTGCCATTACTATATTTTTGATCATCAATTTTGATTGTCCCGTTCGTTGTACTTACCGTTGTTTTAAAGTCAGTAAAAACACCATTAACGCGCAAGATGATATTACCATTTGATGTCGTTGTACTTAAGTCATCTGTTGTGACATCAATAAATTTAATTTGACCATTGTCTGTTTTACTCCTAATAATTGGACTTATTACATAATCACCCTTAATTTCGCCATTTGAAGTTTGGATATTTAAATTCGTACTATTAAATTCATTAAGAATTACTGAGCCATTAGCAGAAGTTAAAGTCGTACTACTTGTTAAAGTATTTTTAACACTAATTGTGCCATTACTCGTCTGTGCATTAAATATATTTGTTGTCAAATCATTAACTTCAATCTTCCCGTTTGCAGTCCGGACTTTAAAATTATCTAAAGCGCCAGTTGGTACATTAATCATAATTTTACTAATTTCTGGATCAAACGATAAATTAAAAATTGTCCGCGAGTAAAGAAGGCCTTGAAACCACGGAGTTTTAATATCTAAACTAACCGTGTCATTATTTGTGTTAAGTGTATATGTATCAATATTACTTACATAAAATGAAAGATTAATTTTTCCTGTTAAACTTGGGCCAATAATAATGTTACGATTATCGACATTAATGTTGAGGACTTTAATTTCATCTGGATCATATTCACCAACTAAAGGTTCATAAGTTAAGTGATTTCTTAAATCATTACGGGCAACAAGACCAAAGACCGTCATACCAATCAAGCTAATAATAGCGATAAGTGCATTAATTTTTAAAACTTTTTTCATCCTTGGTCGTCTCCTTTATTTAATTTACCCGCTAAGAGGATTTGGAGTTTTTCGGCTTGTTGTTTTGAAAATTTAAAAAGATAAACAAAAATAAGAATTCCAAAAACGATTAGACTTAGCTTAAAAATAATTGTGAAAATATAATAAAAAACTGCGCTTATTGTCATCGTATCAACGACAAAACGATAAATACTCGTAAAGATCGTAAATGCACCAGTCGTAATTAATCCAAGGCCAATAGCAAATAAAATAATTGCGCCGAAAATATAAAGAGCGCAACTTAAGACTTTAACAACGACACTAACGCTTTGACGGGCACTAACGTTTTTCTTCGTTTTGATATTGTCCTTAAAACTATCATCACGACTTAGTTTGTACTTTATTTCACTAGGTGTACCTAAGTGGTTAATAAAGTCTTCTTCAAGCTCACCACTACTTAAAGCTTCATTAATGAGTTCTTCATAATAGGCGATAATTTCATCGTGGTCAGGAAGTTTGGCTAATTCTTTTTCTAATTTAGCAAGAAACTCATGTTTTTTCATACGGCCTCCTTAATAATAAACGCATATATTTTCTTTAATTCATCAAGGTCATCTTTAGCTCCTACTAACTCTTTTTGCCCACGAGTCGTTATTTTATAATACTTACGCACCCGTGAAAGATGAATAACATTATAAGTCGAAACAAAATCTTGTTGTTCAAGTCTTCGCAAAATTGGATAAAGAGTTGATTCAGATATTTCAATAATAGGCGAAACGTCTTGAATAATCTTGTATCCATAACTATCTTCTTTTGCAAGCGAGGCTAGGACAACAAGTTCTAATAATCCTTTTTTTAATTGTGGGTCCATCTATACATCCTTATACATCATACTATACAATGCATAGTATAGGTTGTCAACAGTTTTTAAAATAAAATTTAAATAATTTTTATTAACAAAAAAGCTTGCGAAAATTCTAAATTTCTTGTGCTTCCTTATTAAATAGTTAAAAATTAAGTTTAAAGGAGTAAGATTAAAACTTATTATGAAAAAATCATTATTTATATTAGCAGCCATCATGCTTCTTCTTGGCGCTTGTAATCCAACCGACGACCCTAGCTTATCAACTAGTACATCACCAACCGATATAACGAGTGATCCAAGTGATTCAAGCGAACCAACAAGTAGCGAACCTAATGATGGTGATGGAGAAGAAAATCCAGGATATTATGAAGGTACTTATGGACATGCATTTAAGCAAACTGATTTCTCTTCTAATGGCGGAGTTACCGAAGTTATAAATGGACTAGCTTGGCAATATTCGCCTTTTAGTTTTCTTGGCGGAAGCGGTAATGGTGTCCAAATTGGATCGAGCAATAATCCTCAAACTTCACCTTGGACTTTATCGGCTTCATTTCCCAGTGAAGTCACAGTTGTTAATGTACAATTTGAAATTGCTAATGCAAGTGGCGGAAGCGGCACTTATGAAGTTTCCTTTGGCTCAACTACTTGGAGCGGAGATTATCAAACCGAAACGCAAACTTTAACGAAATTTGACTATGAAGGCGATGAAACGCTTGCTGAAGGCATATCTTTTACTTTTCAAGCTAACGCTAAAGCTCTTTATCTTTATCAACTAAATTTTTCTTTACATATACCAAGTGATGTTAATTTTCCAATTACTGTCGATATTGAAGCTGAACGAGATCCTGTCATACCGGGGCAAAATGGGATACCATCTACTAGATATGAACCTTCGACGAAGGAAAGTTACTTTGCTTCCGTAGACCTTTCTTCAACCGGTGAAACTTTAAAATCAACTTTGACAGCCCGTTTAGAAAACGATAGTTATCGTAGTAGATACGGAGATGCTAAATCAGTCCTTTTATATGCAGATGAAGATCCTAATAATCCTGGTTATGTTTTAGGAATGTGGGACGGAGATAAGATTCCTGCTATTTGGGATCAAGGTGCTAGTTGGAACCGTGAACACGTGTGGGCGTATTCTCATCTTCAACTTCCAGGAACTCAAAAAAGAGGCGATGATGCTAATGACCACACTGCTGACCTTTTTAATCTTCGCGTCGCCTGTCAATTTTCTAATGGTTTTCACGGAAACAAATTTTTTGATGAAACAAATACTGATGACACAATGTTTCCAAACATTACGTCTGGTCTTAACGGATATCATGCTTATACAGGAGACTGGCGTGGAGATGTCGCACGAATTTGTTTTTATATGTTTGTCCGCTACCCTGGTTTAAAACTTGTAAGTGCAACGACTGGAGATGATGTTTCTATGGGAAACCTTACAGCGTTGTTAGCTTGGAATGAACTTGATCCAGTTGATGCTTTTGAAATTCAAAGAAATAATCGCATTTATGAATATCAAGGTAACCGAAATCCCTTTGTTGATTATCCAGAACTCGCTGGGCAACTCTTTCAATAATTAACTTTTTTAAACTATAGATACTTTTGTTAGTGTTATTTAATTAAATCTGCCATTTTTTTAGCAATTAAATCAGTTGATTTTTGAGGTGCTAAACGATTAAGTTTATTCATTATTTTAGAATCAGTACCAACATAGGCGTGAAGTTTCTTCTTTTGCATTGCCTTAATGATTTCTTTTGCAGCATCAAAAGGTGACATCATTTTATGTTTTGGATCACTAGAATCAACTTCTTTTCCCATATCAACATTTGAGTTTTTAATAATATTAGTATTAATTGCACCCGGAAAGACAAGCGTCACATTAACGTTTGTGCCTTTTAATTCTGCATATAATGCTTCGGTTAATAATTTTACAGCCGCCTTACTAGCACCGTAAACTGCTTGGCCTGGTACTGGTAAAAATCCTCCCATGCTTGATACATTAACTAAATAAGCTTTTTCTCTTTTTAAAAGCGATGGTAAAAATATTTGGTTTAAATAAACTGTTCCATAAAAATTAACGTCAATAACCTTTTTAATCGTTTCTATTTTTAAATCCATTACTTTTACAAATGGTTGAATAATACCTGCGACATGAATAAGTCCATCGATATGGCCAAAATCTTTTGTGATTTGTTGGTGAGTTTCGAGAACTTTTTCTTGATTTGTTATATCAAGTGGATATGTTTTTAATGATGTGTTATCACTTGATAACATAGAAGTTTCTAATAAACCTTTTTCACTAATATCTAAGGCTGCAACTTTAGCGTCACTTTTTAATAATTGCAAAACTACTTCGCGGCCAATTCCGTTACCGCCACCTGTAACGACAAAAACTTTATCTTTTAACATTTTATAAGCCTCCGTTATTTTATATATCTAAGTTTATTTTATCATGTGGTTTTAATAGTAAAACCTTTATTTTTTACTATTTTTCCTGCTTTTATTATCATCTGCCGCTGCATGGATTCATAAGCTTTCACTATTGATGCGATTGTTTTGTTCTTTTTTTCGAGAAAAATTTCACCCTTTTTGGTTATAATTATTTTGAGATAGAAATACTTATGTAGGTACTAATTTAAATGCCATTATTTCATTTAAAAATATGAAAAACTACTTTATAATTGTAATGGTAATAATATGAGAATATTTAATGGTATTAAAAACTTTTTTAAAAAAATTAGTTTAGGAATTAGTAGAACAACAGGTTATTCTTTACCTTTTACTTCATCTAAAAAAAGAGTTGGTAATTATGGTGAACTTGAAGTATATAATGAATTGAGAACTAAACTTCCAGAAGCTATTATTATTAGAAATGTTTGCCTTAATAGTAAGTTAGCAAAAGGCGAAATTGATTTTTTAATTATTTATCAAGCAAAGGTGTTTGTTTTAGAGCTGAAGTCATGGCGAGGCAATATTTATCAAGATGGTGACCAATTCTTTCAAAATAAACAATCAAGCGGCGGTAACTCTTATGTTAATAAACTAGATAATCCATTTAAACAAATAAAAAGAAATTTATATCAAATAAAGCAACAATTTAACAATTTATGGTTTGAACCGATTATTTTGTTTATAGAAACTAATTCAATAAATATTAATAGAGATATCGAATGGTTTACATCTGTTGATAAACTCGTAAATTATATTAATAGTGTTGATATTAAAACAAATAATGAATATCACATAAATTCAATGATGGAAAAAATTCAATCATATGACAAAATTATATCGTCTTCTAGGTTTAATAAAGAGCTTTCCTGTATTATTGATGACAGCTCTTTGCGTTTCATTGCCAATGAAAAAGAAATAATTAAGGACGACATTATATCAATCAAAGTTAATCATCACTTTTCTTATGATGACGTAATCATAACACTTGGAAATAGGGAAGAAGTTTTATTTAGATTAAATAATCACAAAATAACTTTTAGAAAGAACGGAAAGAGTGACATTGTAAATTTATCAAAAATTGATGTAATATTTGTAAATCATAAATAATTTTCAACTTATAAACGAATTAATTTTATTCGTTTGAAAATCCGGTCGAATGTTTTTAATTTATTCAACGACCATTACTTCTCTAAATGAAACTTTAGACATTTTTCTAGCAAAAATAAAGCCAAATAAAGCAAACGCTAATATGACGGCAATCATTGTGACAAAGAAAGCTATTAAACTAAAATTATAAATCGGCATTCCTTCGGTATTTTTAAAAGTGACATTGACGATAAAAGAAAGTAAACCAAATTGATATAACGTTCCAAAAACAAATCCTAAAAAGGCAACTAACAAATATGGGGCAAAAAGTAATAAAGTGCATTTTTTCTCACTATAACCAAAAGACTTAAGTAAGGCTATAGGCTTAGCGTTTCTTTCTGCTAAGGCGTCGATGGGAACTGCGACCGCAATTGTTCCTAAAATTGCGCCAATAACTCCAATCATAGCAACAGAAACTCCTGATACTTCAAGTTCAACCATTGATATTGCCATTTGGATCATCGCAGAAAAAGAAAAACTACCTAACAAAACAAATATTACGAGTGAGATATTACTTCTTAAAGAATTAAACATCATCTCTTTTTCAAATGACGTCGAACTAATACTTTCTTCTTTCTTTTTGAATTTCATATTTTTTGTTTTTCTAATCATTAAAAGTGCAGGTTTTCTTAATGCCATAAATGCATATAAAAATGAAATAATAGGAAATAAAATAGCTGGTCCGATAATCGCGACTAATAAGTTAACTATTTGGAAATTATAAGCAACTTGATAAGGAAAGTCTTCTTGAAACAAATTGTAAAAAGTAGGAAGAAATAAAATTCCAATTATGTAACCTAGCCAACATCCTACTACAGCAACAAGTGCAGGTTTAATGTTAAAGAGGGCAATTTTAAAATTCGAATAACCAATAGCTTTCAATATACCCATTTGTGATTCATTCTTTTTGATGAAATTTCTAATAAAGAAAACACCCATTACTATAGCTATCCCGCTCATTGTTACACCGCCAGTTAAAAGTACGATTAAACATTGATCTTTTTGTGCTTCTAAAAATGCTGTTTCTTGTAGATTTAGTAAACTCATATCCGTATTATTTAAATCAAGAAATAAATTAGAAAACATTAAGGAAACAAAAACAGCACAAACACATATTAAAACGATAGCTAAATTTTTAAAGTTAAAATATTGTTTCATCTTACCATTTAATCTCTTCTAATTTAACGGGAACGTTCTTATTATTACTCACTATATTTCCGCTATTCATTCTAATAATATTAGAAGTTATTCTCGCTAAATTTTCATTATGCGT
>JAAYJX010000085.1 GCA_012522695.1 Erysipelotrichia bacterium | reverse complement strand
ATTTATTGCCCGTCTTAAACATTGATGCTTATGACTTTATTAAACGCTACAAATCTTATATAAAATTTATTCTATTTTGGGATAAAGATCTTTATTTAGGTGAACAACTTCAACAATTTGGTCTTCCGATTTTTAATCCTATTAACTCGATAAGGGTATGTGATGACAAAGGGCTAACTCAATTAAAACTTCAAGCTCACCAAATTGAAACACCTAAGACACTTATTTTACCGTTTAGTTTTGGGCATAATATTCTTAATTTTTTTGACCGCGTGAAAATTTTACTTGCTGAAAATGGATTTAAATATCCTTTTGTTTTGAAACAAAGATTTGGATCATTTGGTGAACAAGTTTATTTAATTACAAATGAAATGATGTTTAAAAAGATTTTGCAAATAGTTGGAGAAAAAGAATTACTAGTTCAAGAATTTATTGAAGCTAGTGCTGGTCGAGATTACCGAGTTTACGTTGTTGGGCGAAAAGCTGTTGCGACTGTAATGCGTGTTAATAAAGGTAATTTCCGTAGTAATGTCCATCAAGGCGGAAAAATGGCTTCAGTTCCTCGTCCAAATAAAAACATCACGAATGTTGCCATTAAAGCAGCACATGCTTGTGGTTGTGACTTTGCTGGTGTTGATATTTTAATTGATGAACGAGGCAAACCTTTAGCTATTGAAGTTAATTCGAATGCCCGCAGTGTTGTCGCTGAAGAAGCAAGCAGAGTTTATATTACTTATTTTATTGCTAAATATCTTAAGAAAATATCTAAAGATCGTGCTGAAGATTTATCACTTTTAAAATAATTTATTTTATATATTAGTTATAGAAAGGAGAGAGTTATGAATATTACCGTTGTAGGCCTTGGCTATGTCGGACTAGTCAACAGTGTCATTTTGGCCTCTTACTTTCATAATGTTATTGGTCTTGATTTTGATAAGACAAAAGTTGCCACTTTAAAACAAGGCACGGCGACTATCCAAGAACCAAATTTACAATCACTTATGAATGATGCATCGCCGCGTTTACGTTTTACAACGAATTATAAAGATGCAATTCGGCCGAATAAAATTATTTATATTGCCGTTGACACACCAGAAGGTAGAGACGGCAAACCAAATATGACGAACTTTAATTTAGTTTTAGAAGAAATTGCAAAAAACGCTATTCAAGACTCATATATTGTTATTCGTTCAACCGTACCGGTAGGAACAAATAAATATGCGAAGAAATACTTAGAAGAAAATAGTGATTATAAGTTTGATGTTATTTCTCATCCAGAATTTTTATCACAAGGAAGTGCTGTCGATGATATGTTAAATCCTTCTCGTCTTATTTTAGGCGTTAGTACAAAAGCCGCGGAAGATTTAATGTTACAAATTTATAGTAATTATCAAAAAAGACGTATTCCTATTTTAATTACGACACCTGAAACAGCCGAATTAATTAAATACGCTGCCAATAATTATTTAGCAATGAAAATTAGTTATATTAATGAAATGGCACGTTTATGTGAAATTGTTGGAGCCGATATTGAAGAAGTAAGTGTTGGGATTGGTTTAGATCCGCGCATTGGCACACAATATTTAAAAGCAGGTGTTGGTTATGGAGGAACGTGTTTTCCTAAAGACACTAGAGCGTTAAGTTGGCTTGGCTCTTCACACGAAGTTCCTTTAGAATTAGTTCAAGCGACAATTAAAATTAATAATAGCCAACCTGATATTTTAATTAAAAAAATTAATTCTCATTTTAAAAGTTTGTCTAACTTAAATATCGCCGTTTTAGGTGTTGCCTTTAAAGGCGGCTCTGAAGATGTACGTAATTCAATTGCCACTTATGTTGTTAAACACTTATTAGATAAAAACGCTCGTGTTCGTGTTTATGATTCTTTAGCAATTGAAAATTTCCAAAAAGAAATGCAAAGACATTCACGGATTGATTATTCAACATCTATTTTAGAAACATTAGATAATGCTGATGCAGTTATTATTTTAACAGATGCAAAAGAATTAAAAGAACTTGATAAAAGTTGTTTTATCGATAACATGAAAAAACCTATCATTTTTGATGGAAGAAATTTATATCGCCCACAAAACATGGAAGGCACTACTTACTATTCAATTGGTCGACAAACAGTAAAATAGTTAACATTCGCTAGTTTTATATAGAAAAAAACGTCTTTTTGTGTTTTTATTGAGCGGGTTTTAATGATTTCATCGACATCCACATAATACGAATACCAACGAGCATAACAAAAATCATTACTGCATATTGAGGTAAGATAAAGCCTAAAATCATTGCTAAAAGGCCAGGAGCTAAAGCGGCCCAATAAGCAATTTTTTGTGTTTCCCAAAATGTATAAATACGGAAAGGATTATTTTTGCCACGTGTTAAAATAAAGACCATTAGACCCATAAAGAAAACTAATAAAATATCAACACCTAACATAATTAAAGTTGAATCTCTAATTGCTCTTAATTTAGAGTTGTAATAAAGATTATCATATATTCTATTCCAGCTACTTAAAATACTTGAACGATAAGAATTCAAATGAAGTGGGTTATTAATAAATTTTTCGTCTTGACTCGTTTCGTAAATAACTCCATCAATTGTAATTTTGGCAACATCGGAAAAATCAAAACCTACTTCAAGTGTTTTATAATCACCAGCAATGCCGCTAATTGCATTTTCTTCACTAGGTTTAAAAAGTTGTCCTGCAAACATTTCCTTACCAAAAAGTAAGTAACTAGCATAACGAGGACTATCTTCTGAAGGTTCGTATGGATTAGCATATTTCGAAACATTTAAATAAAATTCATTAAATTCATCACCAACTTTTGAAGAGTAATAAACTTCGAAATCAATTTCATCTTCAAGATTACGATGAATATATTTTTGCTGAGGATGAAGAGCGTTCCAAACGTCTTGGTCAACTTCTAAATATTTTTCTTTTGCTTCGCCTTGAACGACCATATGTAATTCGTTTTCATAAAGATGATCACTAAAAGCGACAATTGCATTATCATAATTATATAAATATGTTAAATTCGTAAAATCAGAACCGTTTGTTTTAATTGTGCTTACCGTAATGGGTAAAACAGCAAGAATAAGTGCTAAGACAACAAAAATAAGAGCAAAGTACCATTTTTTTGTTCTTCCCCCTTCAATACATGCATCATTATTGACGAGGCTTTTCATAATTAATTTAAAATTTTTCATAATATATTCCAATCGAGTATTAAGTCTATTATAAATAATAAGCTATTTCAATTACTATTCATAATAAGCGTTTATAAATTTAACTAATATATTGTATAATAACTATACTAAAAGTGAAAAAAGAAAGAAGAGAAGAAAAATTAATTGCCTTTACAAAATGGATTGCTATTTGTTTAGTTTTTTTAGTTCTTTCAACTTTGTCGATGCCTTTTGCTAAGGAACAATTACTTGATGGTTCAACTGCTTCTTATCCGACTTATTATGCTGTTTTTGGTGGTGATTTTGCTTTTAGCGACAAGACACTAACTTACACAATGACTTTTAATTTAAATGTATATCTTCTTATTGCTTATCAACTTTCAATTTTAAGTGGGGTTGCTTTTTTCTTTTTAAATCGTAAAAGAGCAAATCTTATTGTTGCTCTAGTTTTATCATTTTCTAGTTTTATTGCGATGCTTTTAATGCCTCAGTTAGTTAAATTAGGAACACCGGGCTTTATTGTGGAAAACCTCCGAATTGGTATCGGCCCGATTATTAGTAGTGCTTCTTTGCTTCTTATTCAACTAATTACTTTATTTCATTTACTTTTTGATGAAAGATTTACAACCTAATAAATTTGCTTTATTTGTTTAAATGATTATAATGTTAGTGGCTTATTAAAAATAAGCTCCTTGGGGATGTAATTGGCATCGACAGGGTAGTGTTTGCAATAACTGCAGCCGAGTGATGACGTAATCATCAAAAACAAGATAACTGGCAACAGAAATCTTTCATACGCTGCCGCTTAATTAGCATAAAAGAGTAATGCTCTAGCAGCCGCTTCCATCGAGGTTGTCCCTAGCTCGATGAGTAAGTGTCATAAAAAGGGAATAAGGTTCTTATTACGACTAATGTAAGAAAACGAAAACTTATAGTCTCGCATTTAATTGTTTGACGTCATTATCAGTTAAATGTTAAACACAAATCACGTCTAAGCTGTAGACGTTATTGTTGGGCCTATTTTGGACCGGAGTTCGACTCTCCGCATCTCCACCAAAAAAGTTAAGATTCCTCGTGTTTTGTTCACAAAAGCGAGGTTTTTATTTTGTACATAAAGAAAGAGGCTGATACCTTTTTAGGTTTTAATCAGCCTCTTTAAATTTAGTTTAAAAAACTATTAACAATGAAAACTTAAACGATTAATTTAAGTGAAACAATTGTTAAGTGACCAGCTGCGCTTGATCCGCCATCTGGGAAAAGACTTATAAATGGCTTAGCAGCAGCATTAATTGGTGTAGTGACAGTAGCAATGACCTTAAGAACCGCACCATCATCTGCAGAAACAGCAAGTTTATATTCTTGTGAGTCATTTAGTTTAACCATTAATTCACTAATTGATCTAGCTTTGAGTTCAACTTCAACTTTAGTAACTGCACTATAATCAACCGCAGCATCTAATGGTAATCCAAAGGCTTCCCATTCGCCTTTACTTTCCCATGAAATTTCTGTGCCACCAGCTCCTAATTCAATAGCATAAGCAGTAGGACCAATTATGTACGGAGCTGCATCTTCGCCAATAGCGGCAGCTTTTGGTGCGTGAAACTTAGCATAATCAATTCTAAATCCACCTGTGCCTGGGTTTGCACCATCAAACAACGGGAAGAATAAAATTTCATTCACGCCACGTAAATCAGCATCGCTTTTAGCACTTAAATCTAAAGCAGCAACTTGAGTCAAATTACCAGCGCTAAACTCTAAAATAGTTTCGATATTTACAGCTCCACCTACTTTAACTAAAATTTTCATTTCTTGTTCAGCAGTAATACTTGCTGCAAATTTTGTAAAGACAGCACGATAACTTGTATCAAGCAAGGCCTTAACAGTACTCCATGAACCAGGAGCTTGATCGGCCCAAGAGATAATGTTTAAATCGACATTATAATGTCCATCTCCACCATCAACAAATTTACCTATATGCCATTCTTTATCCCAAGGATTCATTCCTACGTAATAATTCTTATGGTCAACGACTTGAACTAATGCGGTAGAAGAATACTCTAATAAACTTATTTCAATTTTGCCAGAAACAGCGGCACCTACACCTTGTTCGGCAAAAACGAGAAATTTTTGTTCTCCGGTCTTTGTAGCTTTACTGCCAAAAGCAAGTGTTACATCTTGAACGTCGCCAGTAAATGAAACGACATGTTCTAGTGCGTCACCGCCTTCAATTTTTAACATCGCAGTTTTGCCAGATGGACCTTTAATTTTGGCGTTAACATAAGCAAAACTTTCAACTCCTTCAGCAATCATGTAAGCATTCGCCCATTCTTTGCCTTCTTTTTCATAATTAAGAGTTGTTACGCCACCAGCTGTTGTGATTTCATAAACATCTTCTCCACCATCATAGAAGTTTTTGTTAACATCAAATGGATCGCCACTTTCATAAACGTTATGAACGATTGGATCAGGATCTACCACGCTAACTAGAGCAGTAGAAGAATATTCTAATAAGCTAATTTCAATGACGCCTATAGAAGCAGCAGCAGAACCTTGTTCAGCAAAAAGACGGAATGTTTGTTCTCCAGTTTTGGTTTCTTTTGTGCCAAACGGAAAAGTAACATCTTGAACACTACCATCAAAGGTAATATTTTTTTCTAATGCAGGTCCGCTTCCGCCTTCAATTTTTAATAAAGCAGTTTTTCCAGCAGGTCCTTTAATTTTCGCATTTAGATAGTCTAAGGCTTCAACACCTTCGGCAATCATATAAGCATTTGCCCATTCTGGACCATATTTGGTGTAATTAATAGTCGTAACACCTTCAGCTGTTTCGATATCATAAACGAAGTCACCACCATCATAGAAGTTTTTGTTAACATCAAATGGATCGCCACTTTCGTAGACGTTTTTAGTGACGACAACTGGTGCTACTACAATTGGATCTGTAACTGCACTTGTAGCGGAAAAAGAAAATACTGTAAAAACAGCATCTCCACTTGTCGTACCGACACCCGGGTCGATAAAAAGTAGCATTTGTAGAGCATCAGTTAAATCATATTCTGAAACATCCCATTCATATGCTTTTTTGCTAGCAGTAGCTTTAAATTTAACCTCGCGAGTTGGATTTGTAGCAATATCATTAAATTCGATTTTTAAAATCATTGCCATAATACCGCTACCTTCATAATCCTTCATCTCAAGCTCAAAGCCAAGTGTCTTCATTTCAGCAAGGTCAGCACTAACCGCAGCTAAACTTTTTTTAGCACTAGCCCAGTCTGCGCCGGCTTTGTCAAAATTCATGTGTAAGACGCCGTCAGTTACGACTGGGTCATAAACACTGTCTTGAGTATCTTGCCAGCCGGCTAAGATAGATACGTCTTCAATCGTCGTATCCGGGGGTGTTGTTGTATCGGTGGGATCGACAATAGGATCACAGCCAACTAACACCAAAGCCAATAAGGGAACAAACAAAAACGACTTAAACATCTTTAAACCTTTTCTCATGAAAATCCTCCTTTTTTGGTTTTTTTAAATAGTAGTTGCAACTACAATGTAAGCCTTTTTATGTAATAAGTCAATAATTGGAACACCTCCATATGCAATTCAGCAATCTTACAAAAGATAAATATCTATTTTAGAATTTGTGTTTATAATTTGAGAAAGATGAATTTTAATTAAACTTTTGCAATATTTCGTTTGAAATGTCTCACTTTTTAAATGTTTATTTCTAATTTTTGCCTGTATTCTTGTATATTCGGGATTTTTAACGTGAAAAACAAAAACGCTATTTTTTTCGTTAATTTTAAATTTTACTGTGAGTTTATCAAATATTATTGGAAGTGAAGGATTAATAATTAAATAATCATTTTCTACTTTCAAACCGATAAAATTATTAATTAAAATTTTGATGAATAAACCCGGTCCACTAGAATAAATTCGCCAGCCTCCTCGAACATTTATTAGGCCTTTTCGTAAATTGCTAAAGTTATTTTGAAAATCGTATCGATCATTAAACATTCCGTCTGAGCTAGAAAAATAAGCATTTGATTGTCTTGGTAAAGTATTGCTTACAACATCACTGAGTCCTAGAGGAATTACTTTTAAAAGTGAATTATATGCTTTTTCATATTGACCAATTTTACCCATTGCTTGTATGTATCGTAAGTGAGCATGAACGTATAATAAACTTAGTTCGCGGCCAACATTACTTGCTTGTTCGGCTCGAACAAAATATTGCATTTTCCCACCAGAATATTTTGGAGGATTGTCCATTAAACGAACACCATCTGGAAACGCTAAATGTTGATCAATAATATTAGAAAAATAATTCGCTTTTTCATTCGAAACTAAGTTCGCTAAAATACTTCTTGTTAAAGGTAAAAGACGATATTTGATTCCAGTTTTATTGTCTTGTGGATGTAATAAATATTGAAATGAATCATCGTTTTCTATTTTTATAAATCCGGGTAGTGGTCCTTCAAGAAGGCAATATTTTTCAAAGGCATTTTTTATACGCGAGCAAAGTATATCGAGCTTTGTAACAATCTCGTTTTTAATTCCCTCCAAAGAACCTAACAAGTTAAAACATGAGTGATACGCAAGTGCTTGTGTCCAAGTACTCACTAATGATTTTTCCATTTCTTTGTTTGCGGGTTGTAAAGTGTCATTCCAATCTCCACCGGCAAATGAAATTAAATCATATGGTGCAATAAAACGTTTTTCAATTGCTAATAAGGCAACACCTATATGTTCAAAAATTGATGACTTGACTCGATTATCAAAATAAGAAACTGTTTCAAATAAAATATTTTTATCGTTTGTAACTTTTAAGTAATCACCTAGCGCTTTTAAAGGCCAAAAAATAATATCGCCATGACAACTATCTGCAGCAAAGCGATAATCATCTAAGAAAAACCACTGAGGCCATTCGCCAGTAGACTTTAATTGATATGAAAAAACTCTTAGTAAAATATCACGAGCTAGAGGATAGTTATTCGTCGCAAGAAAAAACTCAAACGGACCTTGGCAAACATCACGCGTGCCCCAAGCCGCGCCACCAGATTGTTCTAAGCCGTGCGGAACAGCGTAATGGACCATCGCATTATGAGCAAACCAATAAGTAGCTATATTTAGCTTTTCTGAAATTAAATTGTTTGGGTGTTTAAGATTAAAACCGCTTATTAATTGTTTGTAATAATTTAAGTAGCGCTTTTTTTCTATTTTAAAGTTAGCAATTGAAATACTATTAATTTTTTTTGAACCGCTTGTACCTAATAATGTCATTTCAACTTTTGATACATCCGAGATTTTAATTATGACTAAAGAAGAATCACGCCTTTTTTGATCAGTGTAGAAGATTTCATCGCCGCTAACATAAAACTTATGATTAAGTAAATGAATTTTATAAGTCAAATTAGGATATTTTGTTTTTTGAAAAGTATTATCAGCTAGTTTAAACACAATACTTTTTTCATAGACCCTCATCTTATAAGGATTTACGTATTCGTGCTCGCCCATAACGATTTGATTTGTAATTAAAAAATCATAAGGTTTTTCTAATTTAGAAGAAATAAGAAAGTTAATTTTATTTTTTTTACTCGACATAAAAACTTTAACTTTAAT
>JAAYJX010000084.1 GCA_012522695.1 Erysipelotrichia bacterium | reverse complement strand
GTGAAATAGGTTTAGATTATTATTGGGACAAAGAACAAGGACTTAAAAATGAACAAAAAGAATTTTTTGTTAAGCAAATTCAATTAGCTAACAAACATCAAAAACCTATCGTTGTTCATATGCGAGAAGCATCTTTTGATACATTAGAAATATTAAAAAAAGTTAAACCCACCTGTGGTGGAATAATGCATTGTTATTCTGGAAGCGCTGAACTTACGAAAGAATTTATGGATTTAGATATGCTTATTTCTTTAGCGGGACCAGTTACATTTTTAAATGCTAAAACACCTAAAGAAGTTGCTCAAATAGTTCCTTTGGACAAACTTTTAATTGAAACCGACGCTCCCTATCTTGCTCCACATCCCCATCGTGGCAAGAGTAACGAACCAGGATATCTTTATTTAATTGCAGAAGAAATTGCAAAAATTAAAAACGTACCATTAGAAGAAGTTAAAAATAAAACAACGCAAAATTTTAAAAGGCTTTTTAATCTTCAATGAAAAAAAATATTGATGGAATTATTGTCGTTGAAGGAAAAAGCGATGTTTCTTTTTTATCTTCTTTTATAAAATCTGAATTCGTTATTACAAACGGTTCTGCTATTTCTAAATTAACCCTGGATTATTTAAAAGAACAATCTTTAAAAAAACAAATTTATGTTTTAACAGATCCCGACTATCAAGGAAACAAAATTAGAAAAACGCTTAATGACCAAATTCCAAACTTAATTAATTGTTATATTCATTTAAAAAAATTAGAAGAGAATAAAAAAAATGGTGTAGCCGAATGTTCAAAAGAATCGATATTAAAAGCTCTAGATATTTATTTTGTTTCGAACAAACAAAGCACAAAAAAACAAATTGAACCTAAAGCGCTTTTCGAATTAGGTTTATTTGGAAAAGAAAACTCTGTAACACTAAGAAACAAAGTTGCTCAAGAATTTTCTCTTGGAAGCGTTAACGGAAAACAGCTTTTAAAACGTCTTAATTCTTTAAATGTTTCGATTGAAGAAATTGTAAGTGTCTTATGAACGAAAGAGAATTATTTGCATTTTTAAAAACTAAAGGAGCTCATGCGAAAAAAAGTTTAGGGCAGCATTTTTTAATTAATCCTAATATTTCAAAAAAAATTGTTGAAGCTCTCCAAATACAAAAAAGTGACAAAATCCTTGAAATAGGCGCGGGTTTCGCATCTCTTTCTTATTTTTTAGCGCAAAATCCAGCCCAACTTACTCTTTTAGATGTTGATATAGACGCAATCAAATTTCTTAAAAATTTATTTATACAACAAACTAATGTCGACGTCATTGAGGGCGATGTCTTATTACACGATCTTAAATCCTACGACTTAATTGTTGGTAATATACCTTATTATTTAACAAAGCACATTATTCAGCATATTTTACTAAGCGCTTATAAAACAAGACGAGCAATTTTGATGTTACAAAAAGAAGCTTCAGAAAAACTTTTTACCCAAACTAACGACAAAGATTTTAACCCGTTAGCTATTTTAATAAGTTATTTAGGAGAAATAAAAAAAGTCATGCATGTTTCTAAAAACAATTTCTCTCCTTCTCCTAGTGTTGATTCAGTAATTATTCAAATTGATTTGACAAAAAAAGTTAAAAAAGAAAAACTATCAGAGTTTTATTATTTTCTTAATAAACTGTTTTTGTATAAAAGAAAAACAATTCATAATAATTTATCTAAAGCAATCGGCAATTCAACACAAAGCGAAGATGTGCTTGAGTTTTTGCAAATAGATAAAAATAAAAGGCCTCACGAATTATCTTTAGATGAATATCTTCTTCTTTTTAACAACTTAAACGTTAAAAAAAGTTAAAATATAATTTAGATTAGTATTCATGAAAATTAAAGC
>JAAYJX010000083.1 GCA_012522695.1 Erysipelotrichia bacterium | reverse complement strand
GGAGAATTATATGGTCTTGATAAATTTGAGCTTCTTTCTTCAATTGAAGGAATAGAATGCGATAGTGTTGAAGAATGTGAAAACCTAGGAGGGGTATAAAAATGGAAGTACTATTTATTGTTCTTAATGATTTGTCTTATATGGGTGATATCTTAAAAGTTTTCGTTGAAGAAAAAGTTCGCGGCGCGACAATTTTAGAATCAGAAGGAATGGCAAAAGCCGTCTTAAAAAACGAAGGACTTGGAATGCTCCTTACCGGACCATTTGCAAGTTCATTACCTAAATCCATTGGCGAAAGCAAAACGCTTTTTACTGTTATTCCTGATGCTCAAACAGTGACGCGTGTTGTTAACGCTATTCAACATCTTTTATCGACTTCGAAAAAAGATACAATCGGTTTTATGTTTACTTTACCAGTTACCGGAATTTATCCATTAAAAAAGCGTAATAAGTAAAAAAATGCCCCTTAATCTTAAACTAAATAAAGTAGATCAAGAAAAGCTTGAAAATTTGTTTTATGTTAAAGATGAAAACATTTTAGCGGCAAGATACTTTTTGCATTATCTAGTTAATGAACCTAATTTAGTAAAAAAAGATGATTTAACTAATTTAATAAAAAAACACTTAAGTGAGGATGATGCTTTTACAGAGACGGTCTTAAATTTTCTTAGTGAAGATGATAAACAAATCTTTTCTCTTTTATCGTCACGCGTTAGTTATGGTTTTATAAGTTTAGACGAACAACTGTATAAATCCAATCCCTATTATCAAAACATCAAAGTAACTAAACAAAAAAAATGGTCTTGGCAATTAGATACATTAAGCTATCATCCTTATGAAGGCTTTAGTTATCGTGATATTAAAGTCAATAGCGAAGATTTTAAAGAAGTGAACTTCTTTGGCTACTTTAAAAATGAATTTAAGTATCCTATTTTACGTTATAAAAGTAGTGTTTGGATGAGTATTACGCCTCATGAAATAGAAACAATGCAAGCAAGTATTGATCTTGTCGAAGGCGAACTTATTATTTTTGGCTTAGGCTTAGGATATTTTCCTTACATGGCGTCTTTAAAAGAAGAAGTTAGCAAAATTACAATTATTGAAAAAGACGCAAATGTAATTAAACTATTTAAAAAACATTTACTTCCTCAGTTCGAACAAAAAGATAAAATCACGATTATTAAAGCTAATGCATTTAAATATATTAAAAAAATGAAAAACTTAAACTATACTTATGCTTTTGTTGACATTTATCAAAGTGTGGATGACGGTTTAAACATTTATTTAAAAATGAAACAATTAGAAAAACAAGTTTTACAAACTAAATTTCTTTATTGGTTAGAATATTCTTTATTAGCAATGATAAGAAGAGCTGTTTTGTCAATTTTAGAAGAAACATTAAACGACTCGGATAACTATTTGAAACTAAAAGGTCAAGAAGGATTAGTATTTCAATACCTAAATAAAAAAATGGGTGATTTAACTTTTCATGCTTATGAAGAAGTTCACGATTTTATCAAAGCTAATTCACTGCGAAACTTCTTGTAGTGTTTATTAAAACAAGGATTTTTTTCTTAGATAAGGGCATAATAAAAAGAGATGAAAAGTATTCGCGAACTTTATAAAATTGGCCGCGGCCCATCAAGCTCACATACGATGGGGCCTTTTAAAGCCGCTTCTTTAATGAAAAAAAGATATAAAGATGCGATTTCTTATGATGTAACTTTGTTTGGCTCTTTAGCTTTTACTGGGAAAGGACATTTAACTGATAAATCTTTAATTGACGCTTTTTCACCATTACCTTGTAAAGTTACGTTTGATTATAAAACAAAAACACCTCATGTTAATACGTTTGATATTACAATTAATTTTCTAAAAAAAGAAAGTATTACTAAACGGTTTTTTTCTTTAGGCGGAGGTGCTTTTACGATTGAAGGCGAAAGGAAATATGATAAACCAGACATTTATTTAGAAAAGAATTTTGCTGAAATTAAAGCGCTTTGCAAACAAAATAACTGGCGATTTAAAGATTATGTTGAACATTACGAAGGAAAGGAAATCTGGACTTTTCTAAAAGAAGTATGGGAGCAAATGCAATTAACTATTGAAAACGGACTTAACGCTAGTGGTTTATTACCCGGTACTTTAAAAATTTATCGCCGTGCTAGAGATTTATATCACCAAAGCCCAGAAAATGAAAATGTTTCAAATCGAGCAATACGTTTAATGAGTGCTTATGCTTTTGCAACTGGTGAAGAAAACGCTAGTGGTGGTGTTGTCGTAACCGCCCCAACATGTGGGAGTGCGGGAACATTGCCGGCTTTATTAAAATATTTAAGCGATGAAAATAATTATCAAGAAGAAGAAATTTTAAAAGCACTAGCAACCGCTGGCGTAATTGGTAATGTTATCAAACATAACGCCTCTATAAGTGGTGCAGAAGCAGGCTGCCAAGCCGAAATCGGTGCAGCTTGTTCAATGAGTGCAGCAGCTTATGCTGAACTTCTAAAATATGATTTAACTCAAATTGAAGTTGCCGCAGAAATTGCCCTTGAACATAATTTAGGGTTAACGTGCGATCCAATTGGCGGATATGTTCAAATTCCTTGTATAGAACGTAATGCAATTGCAGTTAGCAAAGCAATTACATCAACAATGCTTGCTCAATATCTAACAGATACGCATGCGATTAGTTTTGACTTAGTAACAGAAACGATGTTACAAACAGGCCAAGATATAAAAAAAGAATATCGTGAAACAGCTAAAGGCGGTTTAGCTAATTTATATACACACTTAAT
>JAAYJX010000082.1 GCA_012522695.1 Erysipelotrichia bacterium | reverse complement strand
AGAAAAATTAAATAAAATTCGTCACAAAGCTAAAAAGAGTATTGCCCCTTATTCAATCGAAACTTTTTATCAAAATATTATAGAAGTATATGAACGCGCCCGAAGAAAAACTTGGTAAAGTTTTACTAAAAGTAAAAGTTTTAAAAAAGGACGTTGTTTTAGTTTTTAGTGATGAAGAAATTAAAATTTCACATCACACATTTAGTGATTTTCTTTTATATGAAAATAAAGTCGTTTCCCATAAACAAATTAAAGAAATTAGGAAAAGGCAATTACTTGATACGTATTTACAAAGCGCGCTTAATTCTTTAGCAAGATCGCGTTTTAGTGAAAAACAAATTAAAGAAAAGCTTCTTAAAAAAGGAGCGAGTTTTAATCAAGTTCAAGAAGTTCTTAAAATATTAAATAGTAGCCAACTTTTAGACGATGAATCTTTAATTAAAGAATACGTTTTAGAATATCAAATTAAAGGTTATGGACAAAGACGGATGATAAGTTCACTTAAGGAAAAAGGCTTTTCTAATGAACTTATTAATAATCTTTTTTTTGATGAAAACGAAGAATATAAACGCGCCGAAAATCTATTTCAGCAAATTGAGAAAAAATATGATCAAAATAATTTTTTAAATAAAAAACAAAAAATTTATTTAGCTTATCTTCGTCTTGGTTATAAGTCTAATTTAATTAATAAACTAATTAGCGATAATTTATCATTTGATTTAAAAAAAGAACTTAAAGCTTTAGATCTTGATTATTTAAAAATTAAACGCCTTAAAAAACAATTAAACAAAGAAGAACTAATTGAAATCCTTTTAAGAAAAGGATATCGTTATGAACATATATTTGCTAAGATAAAAAAGGGAGAAGATTAATATGAAATGGATTAAAGATTTTGAATTAGGTGATCTTTTTAGAGGCCCACTTTTAATTGCTAACGCCACAAAAGGCACGATGGCAAATGGGCAAGTTTTTTTATCTTTATCGTTGCAAGATAAAACCGGGACAATCGAAGGTAAAAGATGGGAAGTAAGTGACGAAGAATTATCTTTTCTTGTCCCTGGCAATATCGTTTGTATTGATGGAGATGTAACGAGTTATCGTGATAATTTACAATTAAAAATTTTACATATAAAACAAACTAACGAAGGCGAATTTGATGCGAGCAATTTTACGAGTAGTTCGCCTGTCCCTCTCGACGAATTAAAAAAGAAGTTAGATTATTATCTAAACTCAATTAAAGACGAAGATATTAAATTAATAACTGAATATTTAGTTAAAAAATATTATGATGATTTTCTTGTTTATCCAGCAGCAGTACGTCTTCATCATGAATTCGTTTCTGGCTTAATTCATCATACTTTACAAATGTGCGACTTAGCTGAAGCGATAGTTAAAATTTATGATGATGTAAACCGTGATTTATTGATCGCTGGTGTTTTACTTCATGATTTAGGTAAAACAATTGAATTAAGTGGACCAATTATTCCTAAATATACAATCGAAGGTAAACTCGTTGGTCATATTTCGATTACGCATGCGGAAATTCAAATTGCCAAAGAAAAGTTAAAAATTACTTCAGAAGCACCGATGTTACTTTCTCATTTAGTTTTATCTCATCATGGTAAATATGAATATGGTTCACCCGTATTACCGATGATTAAAGAAGCTGTTTTATTAAATTTAATTGATGATTTAGATGCAAAAATGGCGATGCTAGATAAAGCTTACGATCTAACAAATGAAGGCGAATTTACAAGCCGGTTATTCGCGTTTGAAGATCGCTCTTTTTATAAAATAAAAAAAGATAATAAAAAATAACGACTAACTAATATTTAAAACGACTTAATTTGTTCTTTTATTTTGTGCTTCTTTATATTCTTTTTTATCAGCGTACATTCTTTGGTCAATTAATTCTAAAAAGCGTGATGAAGTATGATTATCACCTAATTTAAAAGTCGCCACACCAATACTAAAAGTAATTGTATGTGTTTTATAATTTACTTCATTATAAGATTCACACGCCTTAACAATTTTTTGTCTAATTGCCTCAATATCGATTTCATCATAAATACGAGCAATAACGACAAATTCATCGCCGCCGAAACGAGCAACGTAATTACCTCGAGAAACCATTTGTAAAAGTAAGCTAGAAATATCAATTAAAACTTGATCACCAAAACCATGACCATATCGGTCATTAATTGATTTAAAATTATTTATATCAAGCATGAAGCCGGCGTATATTTCATCTGGCTTAAGATTTGCCATCGTGTTAGAAAGATGTTTAATTAAATTACGACGATTATATAATCCAGTTAAAAAATCAGTAATCGCATAATGATATTGTAAATCTAAAACAACAACAGTGAATGTTAAAATCATACTAATTAAAAATAGATGATAATTTGCCGTGCTATATT
>JAAYJX010000081.1 GCA_012522695.1 Erysipelotrichia bacterium | reverse complement strand
TTAATAATTTTTGCAGCATAAACCATAGCTGCCATTCCGCCTTCTTGATCACTCGCGCCGCGTCCACCGATGTGAACTTCGTCTTCGTAACCCTTATAAGGATCAAAAGTCCAGTTGCGAATATCGCCAATACCAACTGTGTCAACATGGGCATCCATACCAATTAAATGTTTGCCATGACCAACATAACCTAAAATATTACCCATTGGGTCAATTTCAATGCGGTCAAAACCAACTTTTTCCATTTCTTGCTTAATGCGCAAAATAACATCTTTTTCTTGGCATGATTCACTTGGAATAAGAATCATATCGCGCAAGAAAGCAGTCATCTCTTTTTGATAAGATTCTGCTTTTTTTAGAATTTCTTCAAAAGGCACAACTTTTTTCATACTTCTTTTCCTCTCATTTCTAATATTTTTTGATCATAAGAAAAAACCTTTTCATACTCATGATCCCAAAAATCATCTTTTTTCATCGCGTCTAAATATTCTTGTGTATAACCAAACTTTAACCAATCGTTTTCTTTTTGCTTAAAAAGACGATTTTTAATTTCTGGTAACCGTGCATCTAAAACATAGCGATCTTCTGCTTTTAAGAAGATGTCTTTAAACCAGCGTTCTAAAACGAAATCCGCTAATTCTAATTCGCGTTTTTCTAAATTTTCTAAAACGCTTTCATAACGATCATATCCGTCTGTTGCAATCGTAACAACATTATCTCCTGGGCCTAAACGTAAATGTTTTGCCATTTGAATTGCACCAATAATGTTGCAAATCCCACTTACTCCAAATAATTCTCGCATTTCTTCGGCTACTTTAGGATCAACACCATACTTAACTAAAATTTCAGGTGCATCATGAATAACTTTTAAACCGCGGACAGAATCTTGATCAAAAATTCGCACAATAAAGTCTGTTGTTAAAACATTATGAATTAACGTACACATTTTATCGCCAATACCTTCAATGCGATGTTGACCTAATCCGCCGTTTGTTAAAGTTGAACATTCGTATGGTTCTAATGCAGCAATTTTACATTCTGGGAAAACTTTTTTAATCGCATCGCCAGCCGCAAGCGTCCCTGCGCTTCCAGGCGCGCTCGCAAAACAAGCAATTCGCCCATTTCCAACGTCTTTAACAGATTCAACACAACTATGTCCTGTTACATGACGATGGAAACGATAATTAGGAAGTAATTCAAATTGAGCTAAAGTCCGATAACTTGGATTTTTCTTTAATTCATAAGTTCTTTCCAAAGTTAAAATAACATCTGATTCTGTTCCCGGTGTTAAATCTAGCTCAGCCCCATAACCACGAATACGGTCATAACGTTCTTTTGACATATTATCGGGCATAATGACAATAGCTTTATATTTCATTAAATTGGCAATATAAGAAACGCCAATACCAAAGTTACCAGTTGAAGGTCCTAAAATCGTATGTTTACCAGGCATAATTTCACCATCAACCGAACCCTCGATTAATGTTGCATAAGCCGGTCCAACTTTATGAGAACCACTAGGAAATTCTTTACCAATTAGAACAACAATATTTGCCTCGACACCAGTCATAGCTTTTGGCAAAACAATTTTTCGAACATTGTTTTTCTCGTCTTTCCACGTGATATTAAACAAATTAATAGGATCAAGTTCGTTTTCTTTTTTTGCTTTTAAAGCAGAAGCACGAACTTGTGGGTCGATGTTTTGCGGATTAAGCATTTCATCATAAGTAGGTCCAAAGGGAATTTTTGACATTTTAATTTACTCCAATCTTATTTAAATAATCATTTAGGGCGCTTAATTTGGGTTCAAGAATAATAGGCTCTTTTATAGCCTTTTGAGCATTGACAGGATCTTTTAATCCGTTACCCGTAATGATAATTGTTACAGACTCAACCGGTTTAATGATTCCGGTCGTTAAAGCTTTTCTTAAACCAGCCAAAGAAGTAGCCCCTGCTGGCTCAGCAAAGATACCTTCTAACCGGCCTAAAAGTCCCATACTATCTAGTATATCTTTATCTTCAACACTAAGATAGACCCCATCGCTCTTTTTAACAGAATTCATCGCTTTAATAGGATTTCTTGGTATTCCAACCGCGATTGAATCAGCTAAAGTGTTCTCTTCTGCCTCGACTAATGGAACATCATTTTCATAAGCGATAACAAACGGAGCACACCCAGAGCTTTGAACACCTAATATTTTAGGAATGTTTTCAATAAGACCAATTTGTTTTAAATCATAAAAACCTTTATAAACACCACTTATTGAACAACC
>JAAYJX010000080.1 GCA_012522695.1 Erysipelotrichia bacterium | reverse complement strand
GCATAATAAGACGATCAATGCCAATACCGATACCTCCAGCAGGAGGCATACCAAATTCTAAAGCTTCTAAAAAATCATGATCCATTTCACTAGCTTCTTCATCGCCTAGTTCTTTAGCTTTAAGTTGAGCTAAAAATCGTTCTTTTTGGTCAATAGGGTCGTTTAATTCAGTAAAGGCGTTACCTAATTCCATTCCGTTAATAAATAATTCAAAACGTTCAACAAAACGTGGATCAGTTCCTTTTTTTGTTAATGGTGAAACTTCAATGGGATAAGAATGGACAAAAGTTGGTTGAATTAAATGTTCTTCACAATATTTTTCAAAAAATTCGTTAATGATATAGCCAACACTTGTCATATGTTTTTCAATTTTTAAGTGATGTTCATTAGCTAATTTTAATGCCTCTTTAAAAGTCATTTCGACATTAAAATCAAGACCAGTTTTTTCTTTAATCAAGTCCACCATTGATACCCACCTAAAAGGTGTTTCTAAATTAATTTCTTTATCGCCCCATGGAATATTTAATTTGCCAACAACTTTTAAGGCGATTTCTTTAAAGACATTTTCACAAATATTTTTCATGTCGCTTAAATCTCCATAAGCTTGATAAAGTTCAACAGTCGTAAACTCTGGATTATGTCTTGTTGAAATACCTTCATTGCGAAATAAACGACCTATTTCATAAACTTTTTCTATTCCGCCTACCATTAATTTTTTTAATGGCAATTCCGTAGCAATTCGTAAATAAAAATCTTTCTTTAATGCATTATGATGCGTAATAAAAGGCTTGGCACTTGCGCCTCCTAAAATAGGTGATAAAACACTCGTTTCAACTTCTACAAATCCTAGTGAATCAAAATAGTTTTGCATAACGCGAATAATTTTAGGGCGCATTAGGGCAATTTTTCTTGAATCGTCATTAACGATTAAATCAACATAGCGACGACGATATCTTTCTTCAACATCTGTTAGACCATGAAATTTTTCTGGCAAGGGCCGAAGAGCTTTTGTTAAATGCGTATATTTTTCAACACGAACTGTAATTTCACCTGTTCGTGTTAACATTATTTTTCCTTCAAGTCCAACGAGATCGCCTATATCAGCAAGTTGAAACAATTCATATGCTTTTTCGCCAACAATATCAATACCGATATATCCTTGTATTAGTCCACTTTGATCTTTAATCGTCAAAAAAGAGGCCTTACCCATTCGTCTTATTGTCATAATACGACCAGCAACTTTAACTCTTAGGTTTATTTCTTCAATTTCTTCTTTTGTTTTATCTTTAAATAAAGATAATATTTCATTAGCTTCATGTGATCTAATAAATTTTTGTCCATAAGGATCAACGCCTAATTCATAATATTTTTCAAGTTTTTCGCGACGGACAATTTCTTGGTCGGTTAACATTTCGTTTTTCATAGAAAATCCTCTTTTTGCTTATATAAGCATAACATATTTTGCCATTATTTTAAAAAAGAAAAAGGCTGTTTAAATTTGTTTTAAAATATTATTCAAATCTTCATAAGTTACGATTGTAGTCGTTAATTGTTTTTTAATTTGTTTTGCATTTGGTAAACCAACAAAAAACTTAGGAGCAAGACCTCTTAAAATCATAATGGCCTTTCTCTCCCCTTTTTCTTGAATTAGAAGTTGACTAAATTGACG
>JAAYJX010000079.1 GCA_012522695.1 Erysipelotrichia bacterium | reverse complement strand
TCATAAGTATAACGATGTTGTTTGTTAAACTCGCCTGCATCAAAATAAAGAGCTTGGTATATTTTTTCATAAATTTCTTGATCACTTAAAGATGCAAGTTCATCTTTCTTAAAAAGATAATCCATCTTCGAAAATGTTTTACCTTTAAAAGTATTTTGACTCCACGGCGGATACATTAAGTACGTATTTTGACTCACAAACGTATAAACATCAACATTTGCCTTTTTAACTAATTTAGCAATTGCAAAAGGTGGTTTAAGTGTCGCTCCATGATAGGCGATTTGTCCTTCAGGAAAAATCCCAACAATCCCATTTTTCTTTAAGATTTCAAATGTGTTTTTTACTGCTTTTAAATCACCTTGGTAAGAAGACATTGGAATTGCTCGGGCCATTTTTAAAAAAGGCCCCCGTCCTTTTTCATAAAACATTTTTGCGGCAGCTAAAAAAGTAATGCGTTTAGGGTAAAGAGTTGCGACTAAGTATATATAGTCTTGAAAAGAAGCGTGATTTGATAAGATTATGCACGGTTTTTTAATTTTAATTTTATTCGTTACTTGATGGCCATCTAAAAAAGTTTTGACTTTTAAAAGCCAAGCAAGAAAAAACCATAAAAAGAAATTAGGCTTTTTCATTTTCTAACTCCGTGCTTTTATTTAAGTCGGCATTTAGTAAAGCTATTTCATCTTTAATTCGCTTTTGTTCTTTAGCATCGATTTTGTAAAAAAATGTAATTATTATCGCAACTGATAAGAAAATTAAAGGTGTCACAGCCATAATAATTTTAAGCGCTAAAAGCGCGCTTTCTGGCTGCTCAGTATATATTATATTTTCGTATAAATTGTCTTCTTTAAAACTTGAAAAACCTAAAATAATCATCGCAAGTCCTAATCCTGCTCCTTGTCCGATTTGATCAACAAAATTCGTCACACCACTCATTTGCCCTTCAATTCTTTTTTTAAATTGAAGTTGTCCAGCATCAGCCACATCACCAAACATCGTATGCGGCACAAGACCAGGGGCGCTTATCCCAAAGCCCATTACACAAGCTAAAACAATTATATATATAGGATTAGAATTCGTTGGTATTAAAAGAAGTACCAGTCCGGTAATAATCCAAATATAAGCACCAAAACGATATGTAAACGCCTTGCCTTTCTTCTTAATCATTTTTAAATAAATAGGTAAGGCCACTATTTGCATTAAAAACATTAGTCCGGCAGCAATTGTGCCAAAAATATTTGTTTCACCACTTCGCGTTACATCTTGCATAACATAAAAATCAATATAGAAAAAGAACATCCCACTCATAACTGCCATTGTCGTTGCAGTTAATAACATTAAATATAAATATTGGCGATAAGGTTTTGATTTTAAAGGTTCAAAAATTGTTTTAAAATTTAGTTTTGTTTTTATTGGTGGAGTAACAATTTCTTCTTTAGCAAAAAACCCACTAAACAAAAGACTTAAACCAAAAAAGACACCAAAAGATAAACTCATTACTTGATAGCCAACACGCGGATCACCAAAAGCATCGACAATTAGTTTAGGAACGGCAACACAAAGAATTGAAGCAAAAATACTAAAACCAAGGCGATATGTATTAAAAGAAGCACGATTTTGATAATCGCTAGCAATTTCACTAGATAAAGAAAAATATGGAATCATAACAGTTGATTGAATCGTGACAAAAATAATATAAGCAAGAAAGACAGCAATAATTTGATATGCCTGGTTTGAAAAATTAAAAGGGTAAAACATTAAAAACATCCCTACAACAATTAAAGGCGAACAAATAATTAAATATAACCTTCGTTTACCAAACTTCGAACTAGTTCGATCACTAAGCCAGCCAATAAAAGGATCGATTATCGCATCATAAATCCTAGCAACAATAATAATAAAGCCACTCCAAAAAGGATTAATGCCTACGACTTTGGCCAAAAAATAAGGGTATAAAAAGTTAATGATGTTAAAGGAGCCTCCTCCGAATAAGTCCGCTGATGCAAACGCTATTTTGCGGAAGAAGTTATTTTTTTTCGTTTTTTCCATAAAGTTCCTTACTATGTATTGAAAAGGAGATTAAACACATTATACACAAATGGATATTTTAAAAAAATATTTAAACAAGAAACATCTAATAAAAATGTAACGTATTTAAAAATATATGAGGTCAACTATGTTTAAATTAATTTTGAAATTAACGTTTTCTTAATAAGAATTTCGTGGTTTTTTATTTAGCTTTTAGTAATGAGATAAGTTCGTTAAGTTTTTGTTTATTTTTTGTTACTTCTAGGCGCATTGTTGTTTTGTCAAACAAGCCAACAGTTAATACTGGTGATTTATTCACACTTGCAACATTTTCTTTTTTAAATTCTTTGTAAGATGAAATGACATCGTCTTTAAAGAAAACCATATAAAAATTATCACCGTTTACACATAAGAACTTTAAATTTTTATGACCAGAAAACATATTAGCAAATTTAGCATTTGTATTTGTACGCAATTTTAGAAAACCACCAACCCAAATTCTACGGTCATCGAGCGCACCAAGTTTAACTAATAATGCCTCTAAATCATTTGTATCTTCTTTCGTATACTTTAACGAAAGCGTGTTAGTACTTACTTCTTGTTTGTTTGCTTCTTTTTCAGCTTCATAGGCAGCCTTTTCTTCATCGTTCATTTGGCCAACAGCGCTCTTTTCAATTCCGCCTAAAATTTTTGTTTTTAATTTGTCAAATATACCCATGTTTTTCTCCTTGTATTTTAAGGATATCGCACCCATATGTATAGATTCAATAGGCTTTTCTAAGTCTAAGAAATTTAAGTTAACGTATATATTTTTATTTTAGTCTTCGTAATAGTAAGAATAGTCAATGCCTTTCATGAAAACTTCACGACTATTAATTTTTTTAGTTAATGCACCGTATAATAACGTTTTAATACCTACAATACTAACAACACTTTTTTCCATCGCTAACAAGTATTCTTTCTTCCCAACTAAACTCCAATCGACACATAACGATAATGAGTCTTTTAACATTAAATCAAGCCAAATCCTCATACTCCGGCCGTTTCCTTCCATAAAAGGATGTGCAACATTCATTTCAACATATTTAGTAATTATTTCATTAAACGTTGATTGAGGCATTTTTTCAATTTGTTTAAGCGTTCTTTCTAAATATTTTGCAGAGGCAAATTGAAAGCCTCCTTTAGCAATATTTTTTGTACGTATTTGCCAAGCAAAATCATAAAACCCACCAAAGAGATGAGAATGAATTTGTCGCAGTCCTCTCACTGTTCCTATTTCAATATTTTCCATTAGTTCGCTTTCAAATAATGCGTATGCTTTATTTTTACTTTTAACGTCAATTGAATCTTCATTATTTATAAACCAATTAATAAATCTGCTAGCTTCTTTGGCCGGAAAATTTTTTGCGAGTTCAATTATACCTTCGGCATTTAATGTATCCGCTTTATAAAATTTGTTGTCTCTGGCTCTTAATTTGAGTTGGGTAGTGTCACTAACCAACTGATTGTTTTCTTTAATCAATTTTGCTTTTAAATATTTCCAATAATTACGGTTTTTATTATAATCATTATTATTTCTTAAAACACCTATAATATCAATAACAGAAAAGCGCCATGATGAACTTTGTTCATCCCAAACCGCCCTAACCTTTTTATCATCAAAAAATCGAATTGATATTTTCATAATTTTACTACCATTATTATATCGTTTTTAGCGTTAAAATTCAATGCGTCAATAAAAGAAAAAGCCTGTCTCGAACGAGATAAGTTTTCATTAATTAATTGGTGACCCGCATGGGTTCACGATAATTACCGAGAAATTTGCAAGAAAGTTAAATGAAAATATTAAATTAAGTTTAAAAAACACACCTAGATATTGATGATGTTTGGATTGCCGTCCACCAAAATTTGGAAGTAATTGAATTGTGAGTATCATCCCCTACCGGGAGAGCGCAATGCTTTTTACCACATCTTACTAGATTTTACTTTTTAGATATTTATCTATGCCACAACAAATTTTTATTCCATATAATCTAAATATTTAATTATTTTAGAGTTCATAACCCAAATACTGAAAATTAGAGCAATTCACTCTGCAAATCTATAATTTTTATTGAGTGTTGAGCAGTAACTGTTTACGGTAAGTCATTGGATTCTAGTGTTTTTTTCAAGGTTTTTAAAACTCTTTTATAATAAACCGACGAAAACACGATAGTATATTGTATTATTTAGTAGCGAGGGAAAATGCGGCATTACAACGTTAACGACTTATGTTCATCTAATCGAGAACTAATGGAACGGACATTTAATACGATTTATGAAAAGTATTCTTACTTAGTGTTTTACGTTGCTTTTGAAATCACGGATCATAAAGAAGATGCGAAAGATATTACTGATGAAACATTCT
>JAAYJX010000078.1 GCA_012522695.1 Erysipelotrichia bacterium | reverse complement strand
GTTGAATCATTGCGCGGAATTGAACTTGTTAGTGTTTTAAGTAACGCTCAACATATTAGTGAATATAAATCCAATTTAGATTTAAAACCAATTATTCGCCGGGCAACCAAAGAAGACCTTTTTTTACATGAAGCGAATATTAAATTAGCAAAAGAAGCACTAAAACTATGCGAAAGCGCTATTAAAGACCTTAATTTAGATATGAGATTACTTTTTGCTCAATATACTTTAGATGGCACAAAAATCACCATAACTTACGTAGCAGATGGTCGTGTTGATTTCCGCGAATTACTAAAAGTTTTAGCTGCTAAACTACGATGTCGCATCGAACTTAGACAAATTGGCCTTCGTGATAAAGCAAAAATTGTCGGGGGCATAGGTGTTTGTGGTCTTCCTTTATGTTGTTCAACTTTTTTGCAAAACTTTGAAATTATTTCTATTAACCATGCAAAAAACCAAATGCTTACTTTAAATATTCCTAAACTAAGTGGGCAATGCGGAAAACTTGTTTGTTGTTTGCTTTTTGAAGACGAGCAATATAGTGAATTAAAAAGAAATTTTCCTGCAATTGGCGATGAATACATAATCGGAGGCGAAACATACAAAGTTACCTCTTATAATGTTTTAAGTCGCACTTTACGTCTTGATTCAAAAGAAGATGTTCGCTTTCTTGAATTAGAAGAATTGAAAAAAAATAAAAAGGTTATTAAAAAATGAAAAGAGAATTAAACTTTACCGGTACTAGTCCAATTCTTTATATTGTCGCAACGCCGATTGGTAATTTAGACGAAACGAACCAACGAGCAATCAATATTTTAAAGGAAATGGATTATATAGCTTGTGAAGATACGCGCGTTACTATCAAGTTATTAAACCGCTTTAAAATTAAAAAGACGTTATTTTCATGTCGTGAATTCAATGAAGTCGCCAGTGGAATGAAAATTATTGAAGATTTAAAAAAAGGCTTAAAAATAGCTTATTTAACTGATGCTGGCTATCCTGCTATTTCCGATCCGGGCGGCCGTCTTATTCAAAAAGTTTTAGCAGAAAAAATTAAAGTTAGTGTTATTTCTGGATCAAGTGCTTTTTTAAACGCACTTGTAGGTTCGGGATTAAATACAGAACGTTTTTATTTTCATGGTTTTTTATCGCCTAGAGAAAAAGTTCGTGCTGAAGAATTAAGACATTTAATTCAAAGGCCTGAAACTTTAATTTTTTATGAAGCACCTCACCGCATTTTAAAAACCCTACAAACAATGCTTCAAGTTTTAGGTAATCGTCGTGCTTGTTTAGCACGTGAATTAACAAAAAAACATGAAGAATACATCAGAATGAACTTAAGTGAGTTGGTTGAACTTGAGAAAGAGACTTTAAAAGGTGAGATGGTAATTGTAATTGAAGGCTTTAATAGTGAATCCCCAATGCGTTTTAGTGATGAAGACATTAACAAACTAGTTTATTCAATAATACGAACAGGCGTTTCGCCAAAAGACGCAATTAAAAAAGTAAGCGAACAATTAAATATTAGTAAAAATTATGTTTATAAAGTTTATACTAACTTTTTAACTTAGTCTTCTTCGACGATAATATTTTTCTTTTTCTTTAAATCAACAAAGGCCCATAGGGCAACTGAGCCACCAAATAAAGCCAAGCCACTAAAAGTAACAATTAAGCCAGTTGATAAATATGGTGTAAAATATTTCATTTCATACGTTGTTTCGCCTTTTTTAGAAACAAAACCAACAAACCCGCCTTGGGCGTTGAAAGTTTGTAATTTTTCATTTTGACTACTATTTTTTGCG
>JAAYJX010000077.1 GCA_012522695.1 Erysipelotrichia bacterium | reverse complement strand
CGCAAAAAATAGTAGTCAAAATGAAAAATTACAAACTTTCAACGCCCAAGGCGGGTTTGTTGGTTTTGTTTCTAAAAAAGGCGAAACAACGTATGAAATGAAATATTTTACACCATATTTATCAACTTGCTTAATTGTTACTTTTAGTGGCTTGGCCTTATTTGGTGGGTCAGTTGCCCTGTGGGCCTTTGTTGATTTAAAGAAAAAGAAAAATATTATCGTCGAAGAAGACTAAGTTAAAAAGTTAGTATAAACTTTATAAACATAATTTTTACTTATATTTAATTGTTCGCTTACTTTTTTAATTGCGTCTTTTGGCGATACACCTGTTCGTATTATTGAATAAACAAGTTTGTTAATGTCTTCATCACTAAAACGCATTGGGGATTCACTATTAAAGCCTTCAATGACAATTACCATCTCACCTTTTAAAGTTTCCTTTTCAAGTTCAACTAACTCACTTGAATTCATTCTGATGTACTCTTCATGTTTTTTTGTTAATTCACGCGCTAAACAAGCACGACGATTACCTAAAACTTGAAGCATTGTTTGTAGTGTTTTTAAAATGCGGTGAGGAGCTTCATAAAAAATTAAAGTTTCAGGTCTTTGAATTAAATGTCTTAATTCTTCAGCGCGAACTTTTTCTCTAGGCGATAAAAAACCATGAAAATAAAAACGTTCTGTATTTAATCCCGAACCTACAAGTGCGTTTAAAAAAGCACTTGAGCCAGAAATAACACTAACTTTAATTTTTTCTGCTAAAACTTTTTGAATAAGACGGCCGCCTGGATCGGAAATAGCAGGATAGCCAGCATCAGTTAAATAAGCTATTTTTAAGCCTTTTTTTAAATCTTCAATAATTTTCATTGCACTGGCGACTTCATTGAATTCACGACATGAAAATAACGTCTTTTTAATTTTAAAGCGGTTTAATAACTTGATAGTAACGCGTGTATCTTCACAAGCTATATAATCCATTTCTTTTAAAATATCGATTGCTCGTTGGTTCGTTTCGTCTAAATTACCAATCGGCGTTGCGACAATATAAAGAATTGGACTAGTACCAGTAAAGTTTAATTCTCTTTTCATTTTTTAATAACCTTTTTATTTTTTTTCAATTCTTCTAATTCAAGAAAGCGAACATCTTCTTTTGAATCAAGACGTAAAGTGCGGCTTAAAACATTATAAGAGGTAACTTTGTATGTTTCGCCTCCGATTATATATTCATCGCCAATTGCTGGAAAATTTCTTTTTAATTCACTATATTGCTCATCTTCGAAAAGTAAACAACAAACAAGTTTTCCGCATTGTCCACTTAGTTTAGGAATATTTAAAGTAAGCATTTGATTTTTTGCATGGTTAATAGAAATAATTTCAAAGTTCTGTAAAAAGGTTGAACAACATAAAGGAAGACCACACACACCTATGCCCCCGACAATTTTTGCTTTATCACGTAAGCCAATTTGTCTAAGCTCGATGCGACAACGTAGTTTAGCAGCTAAAACTTTTAGTAATTCGCGGAAATCAACACGCCCATCTGCTACATAAGTTATGGTGATTTTTGTGCCATCTAAAGTATATTGAGCAAAAAGCAATCTCATATCTAAATTAAGGTCTTTAATAGCGCTTTCGCATAGTTTTAGTGCTTCTTTTGCTAATTTAATATTCGCTTCATGTAAAAAAAGGTCTTCTTTTGTTGCCCGGCGAATAATTGGTTTTAAATCTAAATTGGATTTATATTCACTAATATGTTGAGCGTTACTTAAAACACTAACAAGTTCAATTCCGCGCAATGATTCAACGATAACATGATCGCCACTTT
>JAAYJX010000076.1 GCA_012522695.1 Erysipelotrichia bacterium | reverse complement strand
GTTTTTGCAAAAGCACTTGAAACACTTAAAGCACTCGAAGAACTTAATTAGAAAGGAGTTTCTACATTATGGAAACCAAAAATATACGTAATATCCTTTTCTTGGGGCACCAAGGAAGTGGTAAAACTTCGCTTGTTGAATCACTAGCAAGCATTATCTTAAAAAGCCCAAAGGGGAGTGTTGAACATAAAAACACGATTAGTGATTATACTGATGAAGAAAAAGCACGACTTAGTTCATGTAATTTATCCGTCTTAACTTTAGACTATCAAGGTTATAAAATTAACTTATTTGACGCTCCTGGTAATGATGACTTTGTTTTTGATGTTATCGGCGGCTTAGAAATGGTTGAAGGAGCTGTCTTAGTCGTTGATGCAACAAAAAAAGTTGAAGTTGGGACAATTAAACATTTTAACTTACTTCGTAAACATAACATTCCAATTATTGTTTATGTTAATAAAATGGATAAAGAACACGTTAAGTACGATGAAGTTTTAGAAGAACTTTCAAGTAAACTTCATAAAGACGTTTTACCTTTTGTTTATCCAATTGGTCATGAAGAAAAATTTGATGGATGTATTAATCTCGTTTCTTTAAAAGCTCAAAAATATGTTGATAGCGGCTATGTCGATGATGTCATCTTTGAAGATAAACTTGCAAAAGTCGAAGGAATGCATAATGTTATTGCTGAAAAAGTCGCTCTCACTGATGAAGTGATTTTAGAAAAATTCTTTTCTGGTGAAGCTCTTTCTTTAGAAGAACTCGAACAAGGTTCACGAATTGCTATTTTAAATAATGAACTCATTCCTGTTTTAGTTGGCAGTGCTAAAAAAGACATTGGTGCTTTATATGCTTTAGAAACACTTATTAAATATTTACCTTATCCAGGTGAAATTAAAACATATCACGCTCTTGATAAGGCTAAAAATAAAGTTGATCTTAAAGTTGATGTTGATGGACCTTTAAGCGTTTATGTTTTTAAAACATTTTTTGATCAATATAAAGGGGCGATTAATGTTGCAAAAGTTATTTCAGGTAAATTAAGTTTAGGTGATACAGTATATTGCCCACAAAGAAATGAAACGATGAAAGTAACACAAATGTTTGCGCTTCTAGGTAGTAAACAAACAGGTGTAACCGAAGCAATTGCTGGAGAAATTATCGCTTTATCAAAACTTGATGAAGTAATTACAACTTATACCCTAACTGAAAAAAATAATCCGATCATGTTACCACCTAGTAAATATCCAACGAGTGTTTATTATCGGGCAATTAATGCAAAAACAACAAAAGATGATGAAAAATTATTTGGTTCATTAGCGAAACTAAAAATTGAAGATCCTTGTTTAGATTTATATCGTAATAGTGAAACTAAACAACTTCTTATCGGAGGTCTAAGTGATTCTCATCTTAATTATGTTTTAGAACGTGTTAAAAATATTTTTAATATTCAAGTTGATGTTAATCCACCCAAAATTCAATATCGTGAAACAGTTAAAAAAGAAGCAACAGCTCCAGGAAGATACGTTAAA
This sequence comes from Erysipelotrichia bacterium, assembly GCA_012522695.1. GTDB lineage: Bacteria > Bacillota_I > Bacilli_A > RFN20 > CAG-826 > UBA1424. The sequence goes on along the minus strand of JAAYJX010000076.1, from coordinate 406 downwards.
CAATCTGGAGGTAGTGGATTTTATGGAGTCGTTGAAATGAAGTTTGGACCAAGTGGTTCAGAAGAAAACGTTTTTGAAGAAACGGTTTTTGGTGGAACGGTTCCTAAAAATTATCACCCAGCAGTTGAAAAAGGCTTTATTGAATCGACCGAAAACGGACTTCTTTCTGGCTTCCGCGTTATTGGTATGAAGGCCGTTCTTCTTGATGGTAAATATCATAGTGTTGACTCAAACGAACTCGCTTTTAAGATGGCTTCAATTATTGCTTTTAAAGAAGCATATATGAATTGTGCGCCGACATTACTTGAGCCAATTATGAAAATTAGTGTGCGTGTTTCAACTGATTTTACTGGTAACATCATGAACGATTTAAACCAAAGACGAGCCCGCATTTTAAGTATTGATG
>JAAYJX010000075.1 GCA_012522695.1 Erysipelotrichia bacterium | reverse complement strand
TCGATACTCCTCTTGATGAGTGTTTAAAAATATTAGGTGATACTTGCGAAGAAGTATTAGATGTCGCATGCGGTAATGGTTTATGCCTAATTGAGACTAAATTAATCGGCGACAAAATAAAGAGGGGCTTAGGTTTTGACTCATCGAAGAACGCAATCGAAAACGCAAAGATGATCGTAAGTAAATCGAAAATCGATAATCTTAATTTTATTATTGGAGATGATGATTATTTGAACACATTAAATAGTGAAAGTTTTGATGGCATCTTCTGTTCAAATTTCCTTGATGTTATTCCTGACGAAATATCTAAACGTGCAATAAATAACATTAAACGAATTCAAAAAGTTGGTGGTTTATTACTACTGAAGTTTAACTTCTATTTAACTGCTGACTTAATTAATAAATTAAGGATGGAAAAAGTAAGCGATAATTGTTATGCAATTAATGGGGTATTCCGCGCGAACAACAAAACGACCGAAGAGTGGCTTTCGTTTTTCCCTAACTACGAAATTGTTAAGGTTTGTGGATACCAAAGAGCACCACAACTACCCGAGGATCGCTTAATTCTATTGCGTAAGCGTATTTCCCATAACTAGATTAAGACTTTGTTTAAATGCCAAAACAACGTCTCTATGAAAACAGCTAAACAAAGAAAAGTGTTTAAAATGACTATTGAATCAGTCGCTTGGCGTCAAGCCCTCTTCGCAATTTAAATATTATAACCCCGGGTTTTAGAGTTGGAGCATACATCTTTAAGCCATATTACTAGCAAAGCTAATGCATTAAGTATACAGTCAAAGTAACGATTTAATAAGGGGATAGAAATGAATAAAGAGCTTAAATATATGATTTTAACTGTTGAAGGTTACCCGACTGGTTTTGATACCTTCTACTTTTATTTACCTGTTATTTCGAATATTAAAATAGGAGATGTTATAACAAGCTCTTCTGGTAAAAGATATAAAATCATTGATGGAAAGACTCAAGTACCTTTCGACGAAATTGATTTAACTCGATATAAAATATTTGAATGATCACTTCTTAATGAATTCCTAATATCTAATAAAAAAGTTCGATACATTTGTATCAAACCATTTAATGTTATTTGCTATTCATGATTGAAATAAATATATGAGTAAAAGCAAATACTGCTGAGCAAACGATTAGTGGAATATTTAAAAGCATAATTCCCGAAAAAATGAACATAACTGAAGGAATTATTGAGAGAATATAATATCTCAATTTCACATATTTCCAGCAGAGTATCCAGCCAAGCATATAAGCGAGAACTAGCGACCCATTAACAATAATGTACACAAGATAAGCATTATCAAACCAAAAGTTAAAATAGGTATATGGGATATTGAATACCATGAAAGCAAAACAACTGTATCTTCCAATTTGTTCCAAGATAAACATGGCTTTATTTTTATAATTGTTTTCAAATGATTCAGGACGATTAATCCCAAAAATAATGTTTGGAATCATCAAAACAGCGACAATGATAAGCCCGTTCCAATTAAACCATTCCATAGTAATTATCCTTATAATTTATAGAAAAATAACTAAAAATATTTTAACACAATAATAACGGTTTGTTTATTCCTTTTGGCACTATACACGTGATCATGTCACGGTTTAAAGTTGCCTAGCAACAATCGACATAAGCTTGCCACCTATTGTCATCGATAACATAAGAACATACCGTTTTTAGCTCCTTAATAGCACATATATAAAGAGTCAATATCCAAAAAGTATCGATTAAATATAAATAAAAAGGACTGACACAATTGTATCAATCCTGACCATTCTAGATGGTACGGTGAATGGGACTCGAACCCACAGGGTGTTTACCACCATTAGAACCTGAATCTAACGCGTCTACCATTTCCGCCATCACCGTGCTTTTATAAGTATAAACGAACAAATGAACGGCGTAATACTATTTCTTCAAGAAACTCACAATTGTTTTC
>JAAYJX010000074.1 GCA_012522695.1 Erysipelotrichia bacterium | reverse complement strand
TGTTCTTCAGGGTAAATATGGGAAAAAAAGATAACATTCACGGTCTTCATATTTCACATTATACTAAATTATCCATTTACTCGAAAATGATTTGTAATTATGAATTAACTTGAGCTTGTAACATGTTATAATATATTTGATTATTATAGAGGAAAATATATGGATTTAAGAGAAAAGATTTTATTAATTACGGGGGGTACTGGTTCTTTCGGACACGCAGTTACTGATTATTTATTAAGAATTAATGTCAAAGAAATTCGAATTCTTTCTCGGGATGAAAAGAAACAAGATGACATGAGGAAATTTTATAATAACGACAAGTTAAAGTTTTATATTGGTGATGTTCGTGACTATGATTCCATCAAAGGAGCTTTTAAAGGTGTTGATTATGTTTTTAATGCAGCGGCCCTTAAACAAGTTCCTTCTTGTGAATTTTATCCGATGGAAGCATTAAAAACGAATGTTATTGGTGGTGATAATGTAATAACTGCATGCTTAGAAAACAAAGTTAAAAAGGCCGTTTTTCTTTCAACTGATAAAGCGGCCTATCCAATTAACGCAATGGGCATGACTAAAGCTCTAATGGAAAAAAACGTCATTGCTCGTTCAAGACAATTAATGGAGGGTGATACTATTTTATGTTTGACACGATACGGAAACGTTATGGCGAGCCGCGGTAGTGTTATTCCTTTGTTTTTAGAACAAATTCAAAATAACAAACCACTAACAATAACTAATCCCGACATGACTCGTTTTATGATGACTTTAGAAGATGCAGTGGATTTAGTTTTATATGCCTTTGAACATGGTGAACAAGGTGATTTATTTGTTCAAAAAGCGCCTGCCGCAACTGTTGAAACATTAGCAGATGCCATTTTAGACTTAACTAAATCGTCTGTTGGGAAGACGCACATTGGCACAAGACACGGTGAAAAACTTTATGAAGTGTTAGTTACATCTGAAGAAATGATAAGAGCAGAAGATTTGCCAGGCTTTTATTGTATTAAAGCTGATAATCGTGATTTAAATTATAATAAGTATATTTCTAATGGCAAAAAGACATTAGACTTTGCTGAACAATATACTTCCCACAACACAAAACGTTTAGATATTAATGGTATGAAAAAAGAGCTACTTCGTTTAAATCTATTTAAAGATTGCAAATAATTATGAAAATACTTGTTACCGGCGCGAATGGCTTCATTGGAAAAAATTTAACTTTAGAATTAAAAAACGAAGGTTTTGAAATTTTGTCATATGATTTAGACAAAAGTGAAGAGCAACTTAATGAATATCTTAAATTGGCAGACTTCATTATTCATTTAGCAGGTGTTAATCGCCCTTTAAACAAAGAAGAGTTTTACGACGGAAATACTAATTTCACACTAAAATTAATTAACCTAATTAAACAAACAAATAGAAAAATCCCGATTATTTTTTCTTCTAGTATTCAAGCAAGTTTAGAAAATGATTATGGTGTTTCAAAAAAGAAAGCTGAAGAATTATTGTTAGCCTTTGCAAAAGAAAATAATAATCCAGTGTATATTTATCAATTAAGTAATGTCTTTGGAAAATGGTCGCGTCCTAATTATAATTCTGTTGTTGCAACATTTTGTTACAACATTACCCATAATTTGCCAATTCAAATACATAATCAAAATGCAACTGTAAGTTTAGTTTATATTGATGACATTGTTAAAGAATTTATTAGCATAATAAAATTAAGTGAATATAAAGTTAACAACGATATTTTAGAAGTACTGCCTGTTTATCATTTGCCACTTACAAAATTAGCCGATACTTTATATGATTTTAAAAAAACAAGAGAAAACTTTCTAACTCCACATTTTGAAAGTGATTTTGAACATAAATTATATGCAACGTTTTTAAGTTATTACGAAGTTGAAGACTTTGTTTATAATTTAAAAATGAATGTGGATCAAAGGGGTTCTTTTACAGAAGTTTTAAAAACATTAAAGGATGGTCAGTTTTCAGTTAATGTTTCTAAACCAGACATTGTTAAAGGTAATCATTATCATCATACAAAAACAGAAAAATTTATTGTTGTTAGTGGTATATGCGAAATAAAATTTCGTAAAATAAACGAAACCACTATCAAGACATTTGTTGTAAACGGAGATAAGTTACAAGTTATTGACATACCACCAGGCTATACGCATTCAATCAAAAATATTGGTAAAATTGACAGTGTTACTCTTATTTGGGCTAGTGAAATATTTGATAAAAATAACCCTGATACATATTATGAAGAGGTAGAGATAAATGAAAAATAAATTAAAAGTCATGACTATTTTAGGAACAAGGCCTGAAATTATTCGTCTAAGTGAAGTAATTAAGGCTTGTGACAAATATTTTGATCATATTTTAGTTCATACAGGACAAAATTACGATTATGAATTAAATCAAATTTTCTTCGAAGATTTATCACTTAGAGCGCCCGATTATTATTTAGATAGCGTAGGCAAACACCTTGGCGAAACAATTGGTAATGTTATTGCTAAAAGTTATGAACTAATGGAAAAAGTTAAGCCAGAAGCAGTTTTAATTTTAGGTGACACCAATTCATCTCTTGCTGCAATTAGTGCAAAAAGATTAAAAATACCCCTATTCCATATGGAAGCAGGTAATCGTTGTTGGGATTGGAATGTTCCAGAAATGGTTAATCGAACAATAGTGGATCGTATATCAGATATTAATCTTCCGTATACAGAAAACTCAAGAAGATATTTATTATCTGAAGGAATGGATGGTAAAACTATTTTTGTAACTGGATCACCAATGAACGAAGTGATTACAAGCAATATTGAAAAAATAAAAAAAAGCAACATTTTGCAAACGCTTAATTTAGAAGCAAATAAATATATTGTTATTTCTGCCCATCGTGAAGAAAATATTGATTTAAAAGAAAATTTATCTGAGCTAGTTAAAACAATTAATTTAGTCGCAGAAAAATATAAAGTTCCAGTTATTTTTTCAACACATCCAAGAACAAGAAAAAGAATTGAACAAGAAAAAATCACTTTTAACCCTTTGATTCAAAATATTAAACCACTTAATTTCAGTGATTACGTTAAATTACAAAGTAACTCTTTGATTGTTCTGAGCGACAGCGGAACTCTTACCGAAGAATCTGCTTTACTTAATTTTCCTGCTGTTTTAATTAGAACATCAACCGAAAGACCAGAAGGCTTAGATGCTGGCACAATCGTTATCGGCGGGATCAAAAGTAAAGATGTTTTAGAATCTTGTGAATTAGCTATTGAAAGCGTTAAAAGAAAATCAATAGATAGATTACCAAGCGATTATGAAACAATTGACGTTTCTTTTAAAGTCACAAAAATTATTCAAAGCCACACCCACATAGTTAACAAAATTACCTGGCTAAAGTAAAAAAACATCTTTTGGCTTGATTAAATTATATTTTAAATATAAAGTATTACAAGTATGGGACAACATAGTTTTACAAAGCGACAAAAACACTACTTACGTTTTAAACGTTCGATGGATATAATTCTTTCTGGATTTGCAATATTGTTTTTTTTGCCTCTTTTTATTATTGTTGCTATTTTGATTAAACTAACTTCTAAAGGTCCTATATTCTTCATTCAAGAAAGAGTAGGAAAAAATAAAAAGATTTTTAAAATAATAAAATTCAGAACAATGAAAGTTGACGCTCCAGAAATTCCTCCGAATAAATTGACCAAAGGAGAACAAAGAGCAATGTTAACTAGCATAGGTTATTTTTTGCGTAAAACAAGTATAGATGAATTACCGCAAATCTTTAATATATTTGTTGGCCATATGAGCATCATTGGGCCTAGGCCTCCAGCAGCAAAAAACGAAAATGACATAATTCTTGAACGCGATAAATATGATCCTAGTCCAAATAATTTGAGACCAGGTTTGACTGGACACGCACAAGTTTCAGGAAGAATGCACGAGGTTAAACAAAAAGCTGAACTAGATGGTTTTTATGCCAAAAATTTTTCATTTAAGTTGGATTTTAAAATTTTCTTTTCAACGGTAAAAAAAATCTTTAAGTTTGAAGGCTCTTAAAAAAAGTAACACTTTAGCCTCTTGGATGATAGAATAGTTTTGTTAATTTAGAATTAAAATAAATGTCAATTGCAAAAAGAAACTTAACATGTCATATAACATTTTGGATTATTTTAATCCTTGTGGCATATTTTGCTGAAAACGTTGTTTTGTTTGATAAATTTAATTTTCAAAGACCCTTTACCACATTAGAATATCTTCTTTTGTTTGTGGGTATTTTATTATTAGTGGGCTATTATTTTTATAACGAATATAAATACAACGAATATAAGCCGAGTATTTGGCTAATTATTATTTTATTAATTTTTGGTATTGGTGGTGTTGTGGGTTTAATTTTAACTCCCAGCGTCCAATTTTTCACTACTGTAGAAATCGTGGAAGGCGTTGATACATTAGTTACAAAACGACTGATTGTTTCTTCATAAGAAAAACTACATAGATTTTTATTTTTATTTGTGGGTTTAATTAATGTTTATCTTTTAATTGCGATTCTTCCAAGAATAGTCAATTTTAAGAAATATTTATTATCTATGCTATATGCAACTGTGTCGGTTTCGTTGGTGTCTATTTTCGTAAGCTATTTTCTTGATAAGGATTCCTATATTCATTTATATAATAACGGATTAAATGGATACGAATTCCCAGTGTCGTTTTTATTCAATAGAAATATGTATGCATTAATGCTTATGTTGGGGGCGTTTGCGCTATATTATATAATCTCCTTATCTCCAAAATGGTACAACCATGTAGTTTTACTTTTTATTATTGTTAATATGTTTTTCACTTTTTCAAAAGCGGCTATCGGTATTACAATAATCTCATATATTATTAGTTTTATTTATAGAATGATTGTTACTTTTAGGGAACATAAAGTGAGAAACTTTATTTATCTTTTTTTGATTATTGGCATTATCACATATCTTTTTCTTTTAATATCGTTTCCAAGTTTTGGAAATTTATCATTTTTGAGTGAATCTAGAAGATTCGTGAATGATTATTTTATAAAATAGGGACCAAGAACCTTCGACACTAGGACACAAATTTGGGAAAAAGTCTTAGAAATAACCACTAACAATTTTTATTATTTTGGGCGAGGCTTAACATCATTTAATAAAACTTTATTTTTTTATGCTAGCGAAGTAGCAAAACCGGCAAATGATACATATTTTTCTCACAATGGATTCATTGAAATATTTGGTCAATTTGGAGCGGTCGGACTACTAATTTACTTAATAGGATTAGTGGCTTTAATTGTTGTTATCATTTATGTCGCAATTAAAAATATAAAAATTGGTTTTCCTTCGTTACTTGTTTTATTAGGTTTTTTAATTTATACAATGGTGGAAACTTCAACATTATTTGATCCAACGATAGAAGGAATTGTCACAACATCTTTAGTCGCCCTTCCTTCCCTCTCTTGTTTATATCACAAAAAAAGACCTGAAGTTAATGACAAAATAGTTAAAAGCGCAGAACACACGGAAGTTAAATGTAAAAAAGAAAATATTTTTATTTTTGTTAGAAAAGTCACATTATTTTCAAATTTGATTTTGGTGGCCGCTCTTATTTTTGTTTTTGCACTTTTAAAAGCAAATAATTCCAAATTAATTAACTATTTATTCTATGGCGGGCTAATTTTAGTGTCATTAATTAGCATTCCCATAATTACTCACCAAATTTATAAGATAAGACTAAAAAGAAAAGAGATGTTTTTTTGGTTTATATTTATTTCAACCATTATTATTCATTTCGGTTTCTTGCTCACTTGTATATTGTTACAAGAACTATTTATTTTCATTATTGGCCTAAGCCTAATTATTGCAATTTTGATTATTTCTCTGTTGGCAGGAATTAAAAATAGGCAAGTTAATAAAAATTATTTAATTAAGACTTTTCTACTTAGTTTGGTTATTATTTTATCAATAACCTTGGTTGCAACTCCAATTGTATTTAGCGGGAAAGCAACGCTTGTCATATTAGGTGAAGTGATTGTATTATTAGCGTTTTTGGCTGTACCCTTTATTAACAATGTTAGTAAGTTTAAGATGGCCTTAAATGATAAAATGCTATTAAGTTTTGCAAGAAACATTAAACATTAATTAGATTGAATCATAAATAAGCGTGTTTATAGGAAAATGATATAATATTTTTATGTTATTTTTGTTAAGAAAAATTTTCATAAATGATTATAAAAATATAGGCAACGATGGAGTCCGTGTCAAACACGCTCATCTTGCTTCTATATTCGGAGTCATTACTAATGTCTTTCTATTTA
>JAAYJX010000008.1 GCA_012522695.1 Erysipelotrichia bacterium | reverse complement strand
GTTGGTAAAAGATCAACGAATCCATAACTAGAATAAACACTTCGATAATATTCAAATTGATAACCACTTACGTAAGCGGTTCCGTAGTTACCAGTTGAATAGCTTCCGCTCATATTAGCGTTACTACTATCAATAGTAAGTTGGTTTTGGGGCGTACTACCTCCAAGTGGAGCAATATCACTTGTATCACGAAGTAATAACGTTAACTGTGCTGTTCCGCTTTTTATTCTACTATGTAAAATTCCTGTTATTTTAGCTTTTTCGCTATTTAAACTATAAAGATAATTAGTAATCGCATTTGTATTTTTAATAGATGCAAAATATAAAGTTACACTAGTCCCATCATCAAAATAAGCTTTTCCGTTTCCACTAGAAACATAACTAAGTTCAACATCATCAACGGAGATTTTTCTTGCTCCCATTGTTTGAGCGTGTAAAAACTCACTTGAATAAGGGTTGTTACCATTTTTCCAAAAAGACGAATAAGTTTCAAACGTTTCAACAGGTGAATTATTAAAAGTATAATCAAGTGTTAGATCAGAAATACTAGGATCTAAAAACTCTGGAATATTATCATAAAGAATTGGTGAACCTGTAATCGTAATGACATTACCTTCGACAAAGGCAATCGGACTATTATAAACTAAAACACCTGCAATTCGGCCATATTTATCACTACTTTGAATGTAAAAGTTATTATAATTATTCGAACCAAGAAAAAACTTTGTCACCGTTCCCCAAGTTTTATAATTTTTATAATCGATTCCAGAATTTAAGTCATCAACAATTTCATAAAGCGATGTATAACCATTTTTGTCATTAAAATATCTTTCACAGTCAACCTCATCTTGGTTATAACCTAAAGTCTTATAACTTGTAAAAACTTTATTTATATTAAAAGTAATTAAAGAAATCAAAGTGATAGATATCATTGTAGTAAGAGCGAACACTTTACCTTTTTTCATAATTTAATTACCTACTTTCCTACGTATTTTTTAACGTTAGTATATAACTATAACATATGTTTTATCCACTAGCATCTTAACCTTTTAAAAGTAACGTTATTTTTAAGTGACTTGCTTAGCGTAACGATGAATAAGATTATCGATAATTCATAAAAAAATTAAACTTTCTTTGATGAAGAAAGAAGACATTAAAAAAAGGCCACCAACATGTGTGACCTTTATTTATTAACTTGATTTTTAATTAAGCAGGAACGCGACTATTAAAAGCAGTATCTTGAGCTTCAATTAAAGCCGCACGATAATTTGTAATGTCCATCGTACAACCAACATCAGCACCATTTTCTAAATTAGCTCCCGTACCAAGTGTGGCGGCAACGTCTTTACCTTTAACAAGAGCAATAAGGGCATCAATTTGTTCATGCCATTCTTTTCCAATCGAGCTAGCATCTTTCATTCCATAAGCATCGCCTAATTCTTGTTTACCTTTAATGCGTGTATCATTTTTGACGACTTGTTGTTTTGTTTCATCAATTTTAATTTTATCTAGTTCGGCTCCTTCTTCACCACTTGAAGCGAATTTGGCATATTCTAATTGGAAGGTGTCAATCCGAGCAGCTAAAACTTTTTTATCTTCACTAAAGGCCGCACCAGCTACAGTATAGTCATGTCCTTTAACAACTTGATAACTAGGCGGCGCCATACTTAAGGCATTAACTCCACCAACAC
>JAAYJX010000073.1 GCA_012522695.1 Erysipelotrichia bacterium | reverse complement strand
CCTAGTTGGTCCACCAACTTTTTTTATAAGGAGGCTTACCCAAGCGGCTGAAGGGGTCGGTCTTGAAAACCGGTAGGGGGTGCAAGCCCCGCCAGGGTTCAAATCCCTGAGCCTCCGCCATGTAAATGAAACTTCCCCCATAATTTTGCCTAAGAGGATAAAAGAAAAGGGTGAAAAATAATATATCCAAATTGTAGAAAACAGTGTTTAACTTTAATTTTTTTTATTGAAAAGGGTGAAAAATTGTTATATTATATATTCGAAAAGAGGTGGTTTGTGATGTTTTATAGAAAAATAGAGCCTTATATTGAAAAATATTTAAATGATGATCAAGCTAAAATACTTTGTATTGATGGCGCTAGACAAGTAGGAAAAACATTTATTATTAGGTATTTAGCAAAAAGACGTTATAAAAATTACATTGAGTTAAATATGGCTGATGACTACCTTGGCGATAAATTATTTAAAAATGTAAAAACAATTGATAATTTCTATTTACAAGTTAGCGTTTTACATGGCGATAAAATGAATAATAAAAATGACACTATTATTTTTATCGATGAAATTCAAATATATCCACATTTGTTAACTTTGTTAAAAGCTCTTAAAACGGATGATAAGTATAAGTATATTTGTAGTGGTTCTTTATTAGGAGTCACTTTATCTAAAACAACACTTATTCCAATGGGCTCAATTACGACAAAAACAATGTATCCATTAGATTTTGAAGAATTTTTACTTGCTAATTCAGTTGGAAGGAATGTTATAGAACACTTAAGACATTTGTTTAACGAACAAAAAGAATTAGAGGAAAGTTTACATAATAAAATGATAGAACTTTTTAAAATGTACTTGCTCATTGGAGGATTGCCTGATGCGGTAAAGTCATATATAAATACGAAAAACATCAATAATGTTAGAACAATTCACGAGCAAACGATGAATTATTATATTGAAGATGCTTTAAAATACGATTTAGAAAATAAATTAAAAATCAAAAAAATATATGAAATGCAAACATCTTTTATTGACAATAAAGTCAAAAGGGTAAAATTTAACCAAATAGAAAACAATGATTATGCAAGATATTTAAAATACGAAGATGAGTTTGATTATTTGATTTCGGCCGGAATATCAATTGGTGTACACGGAGTTAGTGATCCTAAATTCCCTCTTATTACTTCGTTGAGAAAAAACTTAATTAAACTCTATTACAGCGATGTTGGAATTCTTACTAATATTTTATATAAGAATAACATCAATGCTGTTTTATTAGACACTAACAGTGTAAATCTTGGATCGGTCTACGAAACCGTTGTCGCCATGGAGTTGAGATCCAAAAATTATAAAATGTTTTATTTTGATAGAAAAAACGAAGGAGAAGTTGATTTTTTAATTGATGATTATAATAATCTATCGGTGTTGCCAATTGAGGTAAAATCCAGTAGGGGCGAATATCATTTTAGGGCTATGACAAAAATTTTAGATAACAAAAATTATAATATTAAAAAAGGGTATTTATTTTCTAATAATAAAGAAATTAAAAAAGTTAACAAACTTATTTATATGCCAATTTATTTTATTATGTTTGTATAAAAAAGTATCGAACTCAAATGTTAAATAAAAGTGAATTCGGTAAATTGTAACGTTTTTATGCCAAGAAATTTAATAAATTAAATTTTAATAATTACACTAAGAAAACGTTGCGAGGACGATTACTTTTTAAACTTTTTGAACTCAAAAGGTTTACGTTCATTTTTTATCCGTAACCTAAAAACTTGCAAATTTTACACTTTTTTCGATTGGTAACCTAAAAACTTGTAAAAGATATTTTAAACAAATTTTGTATTTGTTAATTTGAAGATATACAATTGTTATGTTTATATTTTTAAACGCCCTCACTTTTTACAAATTTGGATAAAAAATTATGAAATATAAGTACGGAGATATTTTTCATTACAAACCTAGTTATTATTTACCTATTTATAAAACTGGTTTTGATCCTTTACAAATACTAAGGTTTGATGAAACCCGCCAAAGGTATTTGTGTTTTATTTTCGATATGGATGGAACGAGTGATACTTGGCATCTAGCTTATATTAAAGAAGAGGACTTAGAGGCTTTAGAAAAAATTAATGAAGATGCAAATAAGTGGCGAAAAGCTAATGGTTCACCAATCGTAGATGAAGATTTAGATACACGTTATTTTAAGATATATGTTTATGATGGTCTTGAGTTAAAACTTATTCAAAATGATGTTGGTAAAAGAAAAAATACATATGATTTACCAACACGCAATAAATAGTCATTAAAGAAGAATGTTGGAAAAGTGTCTAAAAATACTCAAATTCATGTTGGAAAAGTGTCTAAAAACACTCAAATTCATGTTGGAAAAATGTTTTTCTCTCTTTTTAACTTCTTGTTTAAGTTAATTATTTTTAAAAATATATCGACTTAATAAATATGAATAAGTTTGAAAAAGCATCTTATAAAAAAGATTTTATTTTATAAGTGAATATATTTGTTAAAATATAGTAAATGAGTAATGAAATTTTAAAACATCATTTACTAAGTGCAGGTCCTTTATTAGATGAAGAAGGTAACATAAGCGAAGCAGGTTATGCTTTTAAACTTATTAAAAAATATGACCGTAATAAAATAGCCGCACCAAAACTTAGAATTAAAGAATGGGACTATTATTATCTTGGTAATCAAGAAGTAGGTATTGCTTTAACAGTTGCAGATAATTCTTATATGACTTTAGTTGGTGCTTCAATTTTTGATTTTAAAAAGAAAACTCATCATACAAAAAATATTATTAAGCTTTTAACAAGAAAACGTGTTTTAATGCCGTCTAGTTCAGCTCGTGGTGATATCATCTATAATGATAAAAACTTTTCTTTTACTTTTAAACATGAAAATAATAAAAGACACTTAGTCGTTGAAATGAAAAACTTTTTAGACGATAAGATGTTACGGGCTGATCTTTATTTAGAAGAAACACTAGATGATTCAATGGTCATTGTGACACCTTTTAAAAAACCAAAATATTTTTATTACAATCAAAAAATTAATTTACTTAAAGTAAATGGTTATGCAAAAGTTGGTGAAACAACTTATGACTTTAATAAAGACGCTTATGGTGTCTTAGATTGGGGTCGCGGTGTGTGGACGTATCGTAATACTTGGTATTGGGCCTCACTTAGTGGTGAATATGAAGGTAAGAAACTCGGCTTTAATTTAGGTTATGGTTTTGGCGACACATCTAAAGCTAGCGAAAATACATTCTTTTATGATGGTAAGGCTTATAAGCTAGATGATGTTAAGTTTGATATACCGATTGCTAAAAATGGTAAAGATGACTTTTTAAAACCATGGACTTTTCGTAGTAAAAATAAAGATATTGATTTAATTTTTGAACCGCTTTTTAATCGAGCGAATGCGACTAATGCCTTAGTCATTAAATCAATTCAAGATCAAGTATTCGGTACATTTAAGGGCACAATTACGATTGAGGGTAAAAAAATATATTTTGAAAATTTAATTGGTTTTGCCGAGAAAGTAACAAATTGGTGGTAAAAAAATGAAAAAAGAAAAAAAGCGCAGTCGTCTTAAAATTAATCAAACGTTTACAGGTGATATTGTCCCACGTGCTACAAAGTGGATTTTTTCGGCAACGGCAATGGGCCGTGATGCGGCTTACACTTTGATGTCTTTATTTTTATTAACATACGTTCAATTTGCTTCGCCAATTGGCTATGTTAATGGCGTGCGTGATCCACATCAATACGCTTTGCAATTTGGTGTGATTTCAATTGTTGTGATTATCGCGCGTATTTGGGACGGCCTTAACGATCCGATTATGGGCTTTATTATTGAAAGAACCCATATGAAGATGGGTAAATATAAACCTTGGATTTTAATTGGGGCGATTACGAATACGGCTGTCATGCTTGTTTTATTTTTAGCTCGTCCAACTGGTTGGGCTTATGTTATTATGTTTAGTATTTTTTATTTTCTTTGGGATATCACATTTACGATGAATGATATTGGTTATTGGTCGATGTTGCCTTCACTTACAAGTGATGAAAAGCAGCGTAATGATATTACAACGATGATGTCGATTTTTATTAGTATTGGTGCATTTAGTGTTGGTGGGGCAGTCCCGCTTCTAGTTGGTGGTAACGCTGTTAAAAACTATGGGATTATTGCGATTGTCGTCTCAGTTGTCTTTTTAGCTAGTCAACTGATTTTAGTTTTCTTTACAAAAGAAAGTGCTCGTGATTTAGAACAAGAAAAAATATCAAAAGAAACGAAGTTTACTGATATGTTTACGATTTTAAAAACAAACGATCAACTTCGTTGGGTTACAATTGTTATTTTACTTTATTATATTGGTTCTTCAATTTTAAATGGTTTAGGTTTAAATTATTTTTATTTAACGTTTAATTATGAACTTGGTGGTAGTGTTCAATTTATTTTTATTATTATGTACGCTGGCGGAACGATTCTTTCCCAGTTCTTATTTCCTGTACTTATTAAATACTTTAAACGTAAAACCTTATTATTCATTAGTTTCTTAATGATGGCTCTTGGCCACTTAGTTTTCTTTTTTGTTGGCGCCCCTTTTGGTAGTAATGTACCTTTAGGTCTTAAGTTTCCATATATTTTATACGCCTTAGGGATTATTATTTTTGCTGGACAAGGTATTTTTTATTTAATCTTACTTATTATGATGGAAAATACGATTGAATATAATGAATGGAAAAGTGGTGAAAGAAAAGAAGCTGTTTCCTTCTCTTTAAGGCCACTTACGGCTAAACTTGCTAGTTCATTACAACAAGGTGTTGTTTATTTAACGCTTCTTATTTCTGGAGCTTTATTAGTCACAGAAAAAATTAGTGAACTTGAAATCGCTAAAGGATTTGATGATAGTCTTGAAATTATTGATGATGCAAATATTTTAATTCAAAATGGTAATCATAATATGGTTGTTTTAACACTTATTATGACGGTCTTACCTTTTGTTCTTTATGTTAGTGCGTATTTAATCTTACATTTTAAATATAAAAT
>JAAYJX010000072.1 GCA_012522695.1 Erysipelotrichia bacterium | reverse complement strand
ATATGTTTCATTAGGTATTATTTCTTTATATTTTTTACCTCTGGTAAAGACACTTGGTTTTTTCTCTAAAATGTTTTTAAATTTATATACTTTATTTGCAAAAATAGATTTAAAAATAATTACAGGTTCACCTTCAATTTTATTTTATCTTCTTTTTTATTTTGCTTATTTTCTTTTTGTTTATTTAAAAGAAATTAATTACGAAAAATTAGCTACAAAAGTTCTTCTAACACTCCCTTTATTAATTGTCGTTTCGTCTTTGCCTATACATAACTTATACGAACAAGCAATTTATTTTATTAATGTTGGTCAAGGGGATGCAATTTTAATTAAAAACTACGAATATCATATTCTAATTGATACAGGTGGTAACTTATATTTTGATATGGCTGAAGAAGTTTTAATCCCCTTTTTTAAAAAGAAAAAGATTTTAAAATTAGACTATTTAATTACGACACATAACGACTTTGATCATAACGGAGCAGCCCCTTCGCTTTTAGAAAACTTTTCTGTTAAATCATACTTAACAAAAAAAGAAGACTTTCCTTTAGAAATTAAGCAATTAACTTTAGAAAACCTCAACATAATAAATTACGATAATGATAACGATAATTCGCTCGTTTTATATTTTAAGTTAATGAAAAAGGAGTGGCTTTTAATGGGAGATGCTTCAAAAGTTGTTGAAGAAGACATATTAAATAATTTCCCATTACTTAATTGCAATTATCTTAAAATTGGTCATCATGGTTCAAATACTTCGACATCGGAAAACTTTTTAAAAAGTCTCACGCCACAAGAAGCAATTATTAGCTGTGGTTTAAATAATAGTTATAATCATCCTCATCCAGACGTTATTAATTTATTAAATAAATACGATATTACGATTCGTCGAACTGATTTAGAAGGAACGATTTGTTATTCATCTTTAACTTTTTAAGTTATAATTGTAATAATGATTTATTTACTTGTTTCAAATCAAAAACCATTACTAAAAAACCATCTACAAGATCTTTTAAAAAGTCGGCTTGATGTTATTGATGAATTTAGTGTTGTGGAAATTGATGCCTCACTTACTTTAAGTCAAGATATAGCTTTTGAAGCGACCTTTTTACCACTTGGCACTTCTCGTAAAGCCCTCGTTATTGAAAACGCCTATTATTTATTAAAGACACCTTCAAAAAATAAAATTGACAAAGATCAAGACTTTAAAGAATTATTAAAAGTACTCGAGCAAAAAGATGAAGCAATTGACCTTATTTTTCTCTTAGAAGATACTAATTTCGATTTAAAAAATGAAGTTTATTTACAAATAAAAAAACACGGAGAAATAAAAATCATCGCTTCATTTAATGAAAGTGATTGGTTTAACTATGGTCTTACCTATTTTAAAAGTCGCAATGTGAACATTGAAAAAGACGCCTTAAGAGAATTAATTGTGCGGATCGAAAACAATTTAACTACTTTTATTAACGAGGCCGATAAACTTTGTTTATATTCTAATCACATAACACTAAAAGACGTTCATTTGTTTATTAAAAAGCCGCTTGAAAGTAATGTTTTTAATTTAACAAAAGCTTTATTTAAAGGCGATACAATGACGGCTTTAGATATTTTTCGTGATTTACGTGTTTATAATGTCGAGCCTGTTACACTTATTTCATTACTTGCTGGACAATTTCGCCTTATGTTTCAAACTTTATATTTAAGTCATAGAGGTTTAGGTGAAAGAGAAATTGCTAGCGTTTTAAAACTCCATGAGTATCGAACAAAAATGCTTTTAATCGACGCAAGAAGACGTTCTTTAAGTCGAATTCTTTCTTCATTAGAACAATTATATGAATTAGATTTAAATATAAAAAGCGGCCGCGTGGACCGCTTTTATGGTTTTGAATTATTTTTACTAAACTTTAATTAGTTTTTTGCTTTATTATATAAAGATTGTAAATGTCTTTTTTGTCTAGCAGCAGTATTAGGGTGATAAATGTTTTTCACGACTGCTTTATCAATTAAAGAAACGGCTTCTTTTAAATGTTTTTCAGCAAGTTCTAAATCGTTTGCTTCAAGACTCAATTTAAATTTTTTAATTTGTGTTCTAGTTTTCGAACGAAAAGCTTTATTACGAAGACGTGCCTTTTCATTTGTTTCAATTCTTTTTTGTTGTGATGCTGTTTGTGCCATTAATCTTACCTCTTAACTTATAAAAATATATCAAATTAGATTATCAAAGACAATATAAATATTGTTTTTTCATCTTTTTTACTTAATAACGCGTCCACCGGGAGGAACATCGGCGCGAACGACTGCGTTAACACCAATTTTAGCATTATCACCAATTGTAATATCACCAAGTATTTTTGCCCCTGCGCCAATTAAAACATTATTGCCAATTGTTGGGTGACGTTTACCTTTTTTCAAAGAAACACCACCAAGCGTAACTTGATGATATAAAGTAACATTATCACCAATAATTGTTGTTTCACCAATTACGACACCTGCGCCGTGATCGATAAATAAATTACGACCTATTTGCGCACCAGGATGTATTTCAATACAAGTTCTTCTTTTTGCAAGACACATTAACCATTCACCAAAAAAGCGCCATTTTAGTTTTGTATAGAAAAAATGAGCAACTTTGTAATATCTCATCACGACAACTGAAGGATAAAGAAAAAAGATTTGCAAATTATTACGAGCCGCGGGATCGCGTCTTTTAATTGAAGCAAAATATTTTTCTTTTTTTACTTTTTTCATAATTATAAGTATTTATTTCCTCCATCAGGAGCAATAACTAAAATAGTTGCATTACGTACTTTTTTCATTAGTTTTTCAGCCGCTAAATACGCAGCTGCGCTTGATGGTCCTAAAAATAGTCCACTCATTGCAAGCTTTTTAGCCTTAGCTAATGCTAATCCGCTAGGTATTGTTATAATTTCACTAATCGCATCTAAATGTAAAAGTGGGGGAATAAAACCTGCTCCAATACCTTGAATTAAATGTGGTCCTTTTGGATTACCACTTAAAACACTAGATTCTTTTGGTTCAACAGCAATAAATTTGATCTTTGGAAATTTGTCTTTTAAGCCTAAAGATAAACCGGTTAATGTCCCGCCTGTTCCAACACCTAAAACAATATAATCAAGTTTATCGAAGTCTTTTTTAATTTCTTCGCTCGTTGTTTTAAGATGAGCATTAACATTAGCAATATTATTAAATTGATCAACGTATAAATAGCCTTGATTAGCTAGTTGTTTAGCCTTATCGATTGCTCCATCCATACCTAGTGAGGCTGGCGTTAGGATGACTTCTGCTCCATAAGCCTTAAAAAGTTGTCGTCTTTGCATCGACATGTTTTCAGGCATTACAGCAGTAAATGAGTAACCTAAGCGTCCTAAAAGCATGCTAAGGGCGATACCTGTATTACCAGAAGTTGCCTCAACAACTTTTTTATTTGCTAAAAGAAGGTCTTTTCTAATTAGATCGTTAATCATCTCTAAAGCAATACGATCTTTAATTGAGCCGCCAGGATTAAACATTTCAAGTTTTAAAAATAGTTTATTATTATTTTTTCCTTGCACTTCTAAAATAGGAGTATTGCCAATTAATTGATCAAGATGATTATAAATCATTGTGAAGGCCCCCTTTGTCCTTTATAATAATATATTAGTCACCAAGTTAAAACAAACGAAACGAAAAAAATGAACAAAAGTAATTACCGTCTAATTTTTATGGGAACGCCTGAGATATCAGCTTATGTTTTTGAAAAGCTTATTTTAAGTGGTTATCAATTTGTTGGCTTAATCGCCCAAGAAGATCAATTTTTAGGACGGAAAAAAATATTAACGAAAGTGCCGACGAAAGTTATTGCAGAAAAATATAATATCCCTGTTTATCAACCAGCTAAAATCCGTCTTGATTATGAATTCGTTAATAATTTAAAACCTGATTTAATTTTAACTTTTTCTTATGGACAAATTATTCCACAAGGATTACTTGATATACCTAAATATGGTTGTTTAAACATTCATGGCTCACTTTTACCTAAATATCGCGGAGCCGCTCCGATACAACGCGCAATAATGAATGGTGAAAAAGAAACCGGTTTAACTTTAATGGAAATGATCGATAAGATGGACGCTGGCAAAATGTATGCCAAAATTAATGTCTTAATTAATGAAGAAGATAATTATTCATCACTAAGTATAAAGATGCAAGAGGCAGCTTTTACTTTAGTAAAAGAATATTTACCTTTATATTTAAAAGGGCAATTAGTTGGTCAAAAACAAAACGAAGAAGAAGTTACTTTTGCTCATAAAATTAAAGATGAAGGTGAAAAAATATCTTTAAATTTAACAAAAAATGAAATCGTTAATCATATTCGTGCTTTAAGTTATGAGCCTGGCGCGTATTTAAATTTTGGCGATAATAAATTAAAAATATATCAAGCGAAAATATTAAATGACGAAATAAGTGGCCAACTTGGTGAAATCGTTTCTTTAAAAGAAGGCGTTGTTATGCAAGCTAAAGATGGCCAAATTGTTTTTTTAGAAGTACAACTAGCAAATCGTAAAAAACTACAAGCACGTGATTTTATTAACGGCCAAAAAAACTTATTAGGCCAAATCTTAAATTAAAATGAAAAAACAACTTCGTCTTTCAGTTCATGAACTAGTTGATTTTTTACTTAGAACTGGAGATATTGATAACCGTGTTTATAATCGCTCTTCAATGAATGAAGGGGTGCGCATTCATACTTTTTATCAAGCTCATCAAGGCGCAAATTATTTAAAAGAATATTATTTAGGTGAAACTTTTTATATAAATAACTTCACGATTTTTCTTGAAGGACGAGCTGATGGGATTATTTTAGAAAATAATTTTGCCATTATTGACGAAATAAAATCAACTGTTTCACCACTTGAAGAATATTATCAAACAAATAGCGCCTGGCATTTAGGTCAAGCTAAATGTTATGCCTATATGTACGCAGTTGAGAAAGATTATCAAGAAATTGGTTTACGTTTAACTTATATTCATCAAATTAGTAATGAAAAGATGGTTAAAAACTTTGTTTTTACAATCGAACAATTAAAAGAAGATGTTTATAGTTATTTAAAAGAATATTTAGCTTTTTATCAAAAAATCTTAAATCGCACTAAAAAACGTAACGATTCAACAAAAGCTTTAGATTTCCCTTTTCCTAGCTTTCGCTTAGGTCAACGAAATTTAGCTAAATATGCTTATGGTTTAGCTTTAAGTGGGGGAACACTTTTTGTTGAAGCACCAACAGGTATTGGTAAAACGATTTCAACTTTATATCCATATGTTCGTTCTTTTAGTGAAACAGATAATGAAAAGATTTTTTATTTAACGGCTAAAAATTCTGGTAAAGAAGCAGCTTATCAAGCAGTTAGTATTTTAAAAGAAAAAGGCGTTAAATTAAGTGAAGTTGTCATAACTGCTAAAGAAAAAATATGTTTTTGCCCTGGTAAATCTTGTAATCCTGATGAATGTCAATTTGCCAAAGATTATTACACAAAAATACGTACGATTATTGAAAAAAGTCTTAGTCGATATGATTCATTTAGTCCCAAAAGAATTGAACGTATTGCTTTAAGTCATCAAGTTTGTCCATTCGAACTTCAACTCGATTTATCACTTTTCACTGATATTATTATTTGCGATTATAATTACTTTTTTGACCCGATTGTTTATTTTAGACGTTATTTTGATAAAGACGCTTCTAAAATGCTTCTTTTAATTGATGAAGCGCATAATTTAGTTGATCGTGGTCGTGAGATGTATAGTGCGAGCTTAGATTATACCTCCTTTCTTAATGTAAAAAAGTCCTTAAGGGGATTTGACCATAAAAAGATAAAAAATGCGATGCGACGTTTAACAAAGTTTTTTAAAGAAATAGAAGAAAATTTTGATGTCGGTGAAACAATTTTAGAATATCTTGATGATAAATTTATGCGAATTTTAGATGCTTTTACACTCGCTAGTCAAGATATTAGTCGCAACTTCCATCCCTTTTACACCGAAGCACTAAAAAAGTTTTCCCTTGATGTAAGTCGTTTTATTAAAATAAGTGAATTCATTGACCAAAGTTTTACAATTTACGTGAGTAAAGATAAAAATTCAGAAATTAAAATTAGTTATTATTGTCTTGATCCAAGTCGTCATTTACGTAATCGTTTTTTACAAGTTAAATCGCGTCTATTCTTTTCGGCCACCTTATCACCAATGGATTATTATATTAATTTAATTGGCGGTGTTAGTGAAGATCCGCGGTTATTATTACCTTCGCCTTTTCCAAAAGAAAACTTACTTCTTTTAGTTGCTCCAACAATTTCTATAAAATATAAAAATCGTAAAGAAACTTATCAAAAAGTAAGTGAATATATTAAACGTTTTGTTTCATTTAAAGTCGGTAATTATTTAATATATGCTCCATCTCATGCTTATTTAAATGAATTAGTTAATTATTTAGAATTTGATTCAACTTATGAAGTTATTATTCAAAACCGCGAATGGGATGATAAAGAAAAAGAACAATTTTTAAGTAATTTTGTTCTTAATCCTCAAAAGACAACGATCGGTTTAGTCGTTGTTGGTGGGGTGTTTGCCGAAGGCATCGACTTAGTTAGTGATCGTTTAATTGGTGTTTGTGTGATTGGCGTTGGTTTTCCACAAATTAGTTTTGAGGGCGATTTAATTCGTAAACATTTTAATGAAATAAATAATGAAGGCTTAGCATATGCTTATTTAAATCCTGGCATGAATAAAGTTATGCAAGCAGTTGGTCGACTATTAAGAAGTGAAAGCGATAAAGGGATGGCACTTTTAATTGATGACCGGTATTTATCAAGTCATTATCAATCATTATTTAAGTTTAATTGGTCACATTATGATGTAATTATTGAAAGCGAAGAAATGGATGAGTTAATTAAGTCTTTTTGGAAAAAAGAATTAAAATAAGAGCGTCTTTGCTATAATACATTGAGGTTATATGTCAAATCATTTAAAAAATATTAGGAATTTCTCGATTATTGCCCATATTGATCACGGTAAGTCAACACTTGCTGATCGTCTTTTAGAAGCAACAAATGCGATTGAAAAAAGACAAATGAAAGACCAACTTCTCGATAATATGGATTTAGAAAGAGAACGGGGCATTACAATTAAGTTGACAGCCGCTTCTTTAAAATATCATGCCGATGATGGAGAAATTTATACTTTTAATTTAATTGATACACCAGGACATGTCGATTTTACTTATGAAGTTTCTCGTTCACTTGCAGCGTGTGAAGGGTGTTTACTAGTCGTCGATGCAACACAAGGTGTTGAAGCACAAACTTTGGCAAACGTTTATTTAGCAGTTGATAACGATTTAGTCATTGTCCCTGTTATTAACAAAGTTGATTTACCTAGTGCGCATGTTGAAGAAGTTAAAAACGAAATTGAAAAAAAGATTGGTTTGAAAATTGATCATCCTTTAGCTATTTCTGCTAAAACAGGTTTAGGTATTAAAGATGTTTTAGAAGCAATTGTTAAGTTAATTCCTCCACCAGGGGGTAGTAAAGAAGCTCCTTTACAAGCTTTAATCTTTGATTCTTTTTATGATCAATATCGTGGTGTTATTGCTTTAGTTAGAATCAAAAATGGTGAAGTTAAAGTCGGTGATAAAATTCGCTTAATGTCAAATAATAAAGAATATCTTGTCACGGAAGTAGGTGTCCGTCTACCACAAGAAGAAAAACGTGAAAGCTTATCAAATGGTGAAGTCGGTTATATTGCTGCACAAATGAAAGAAATCAAAGATATATTTCCTGGCGATACAATTACAAGTGTAAGTAATCCAGCTTTAAACCCTTTACCTGGATATCGCAAAATGAATCCAATGGTTTATTGTGGGCTTTTTCCGGTTGATAGTAAAGATTATTTAGATTTAAAAGATGCTTTAGAAAAATTAACGCTTAATGATTCATCATTAATTTTCGAACCAGAAACTTCACAAGCACTCGGTTTTGGCTTTCGCTGTGGTTTTTTAGGCTTATTACATATGGACGTTATTCAAGAACGTTTAGAAAGAGAATATGATTTAAATTTAATTTTAACCGCGCCAAGTGTCGTTTATCGCGTAAACTTAAGTAATAAAACGACAATTTTACTTGATAATCCTTCTAAATTACCTGATATGACTTTAGTCGAATCAATTGAAGAACCTTACGTTAAGGCTCAAATTATGACGCCAAGTGAATATATTGGCCCGATTATGGAGCTTTGTAAGGAAAAACGCGGTCTTTATATTGATATGGAATATTTTGATGATACGCGGATGATTATTCATTATGAATTGCCTTTATTAGAAATTATTTATAATTTCTTTGACAAACTGAAAAGTTATACGAAAGGTTATGCTTCACTAGATTATTCTTTAAGTGATTACAAACAATCAAACTTAGTTAAAATGGATATTTTATTAAACGGTGTTGTGGTCGATGCTCTTTCAAGTATTATTCATCGGACTAATTCGTACGCGCGCGGCAATGCGCTTGTTAGTAAGTTAAGAAAAATTATTCCACGTCATCAATTTGAAATACCAATTCAAGCGGCGGTTAATAATAAAGTTATTGCCCGGGCTGATGTAAAAGCAGTGCGAAAAGACGTCTTAGCTAAATGTTATGGTGGCGATATTAGTCGTAAGAAAAAACTTCTTGAAAAACAAAAAGAAGGTAAGAAAAGAATGAAAAATGTTGGTAATGTCGAGATACCGCAAGAAGCCTTTATGACAATATTATCTATAGATGATGATTAAATTAGGACAAAATTAGTAGTTTTTTAGTAAAAAATATTGACACTTCTTAAATTACTATTTAAAATACTAAAGGAGGTGGAATAATGGCAAATATTGATCTAACTGTACGTTTTACCGAAGAAATATACGCAACAAGGCGTGATGTCATGCGCATTTTAAATACGAGTCTGATTGATTCAATTTGGCGGAACATCGAAGAATATCGCTCACGTTTTAGTCGTCTTTTATCTTTACGTGATCTTTCACAAAAAGCGATGTATGTAACTTACGGGATAAATATTTCTGAAAAAATTAGTCAAATCGAACGTAAATTTATCCGCGCGATGACGCTTTATGCCGCTTTTGATAAAAATGCCGACGAAAAAGTAATTTTAAAACGCGAAAACGATTTTAAGATTTTATCTCTTTTAGCAAATTATTATAAACTATCTTATAAAGATAGCGATTTACATTTAATTATTAATGGGAAAAATTTTGATTCTAAATTTAATCCTTTAGTTAATTACTATCATCTTTTAAATTATTTAGATGAAACTTATCATTCGCAAGTTAGTGAAGATTTTTTAGCTGAAATTTTTGCAAAGTTAAAAGGCGAAGAAGAATTAGTTAGTTTTTACCGTAATGAGCCATTTAAAGAAGTTAAAGAAGTTTTAATTGGTCAAGAAGATGAATTTGCGCCCGTTACGCAAATCGAACCTTTAATGAATGACCTTTTTGACTTTATTAATAAAAGTGAAATTAGTTTTATCGTTAAAATTGTCGCTGTTTATTATTTCTTTGATTATGTTAAACCGTTTGCTTCTTTGAATAAAGAAGTCGCTTTAATAATTATGAAAAACATTCTTATTATTTCAGATATTGGTGAAGTTAGTACTTTTATTCCAATTGAAGTTTTGCTTTCTAAACATGAAACGAAATTAAAAGATGTTTTTCGTGAAGTCCAAAAAACAAATGATTTAACTTACGCTCTTATTGCTATTAACGAATTTCTTTTAAATGAAATTGAAACATTTCTTGATTTAATTAGTAATGTCAAAATTTTAGAAGCGAAAAAAGAATTTCATTCTCTTGATGAGGAAGAAGTTATTGCTGAAGTTAGTGAAAAAAAAGAAGAAAGAAAAATAACTCCGAAAGTATTACCAACTCCTAGCAAAGAAGTTATCGTTTCTGAAGAAAAAGAAGTCGTTATCGAAGTTGAAAAAGTCGAAAAAGTAGATGAACTTCGTCTAGTCGTTAAAAGCTTACTTGAGTCAAATCCACTTTTAAGACCAAAACAAGCAAAATTTTATGCATCTCATCGGACAATTGGTAAATATTATACGATTGCGATGTATCAAAAAGAAATGAACGTTGTTTATGAAACAGCACGCACATCGATGGAACAACTCGTTAGTTTAGGTTATTATCGTCGCGAGAGTGTCAAAAATAAATTCGTTTACACACCAGTTAAAAAATAAGTGAGGCACGATTATGAAATCAAAAATTATTATGTTAGCTAGTGGTGCATGGGAGGCACCAGTTATTTTATTTTCTTTGTTAGCTTTTTTTGGCTTAATTGTTGTCGCGGTTATTATTGCCAAAAAAAATATTAAAGGTTTACAAAATAAAGACGATCAACCAATCGATGAAGAAAAAGCAATTGAAGAAGAATTAAATCGCATTCTTGAACCAATCGAAGATGAAGAAATTAAAGCCCAGATGCTTAAAAGCCAAGACAAAGAGCCAAAAGACGACGAACAAAATTAATTCTTTATATATCCATATTCCTTTTTGTGAGCATCTTTGTCATTATTGTGATTTTGCAAAATTATTTTATGACGAAAATTTAGCTAATAAATATTTAGATGTTTTATTTTCTGAAATTGATAGTTATCAAATTAAAAAAGTTAAAACGATATACATAGGTGGAGGTACACCTAGTTCCTTAAATATTTCGCAACTAGAAAAGTTATTAAAAAAAGTTACTCCTTTTTTAAGCGCGGGTGGTGAATTTAGTTTTGAATTAAACGTTGAAAATATAACGTTAGAGAAGTTGAAACTCTTAAAGTTTTATGGTGTTAATCGTCTTTCAATTGGTGTTCAATCGACAAATTTAGAAATTTTAAAAAGTTTAAATCGGCAGCATTCTTTTGTAGAAGTTGAAAAAAATTATTACTTAGCGCGTGAATTAGGCTTTAACAACATAAGTCTTGATTTGATTTATGGTACACCTAAGCAAAATATTGAGATTTTAGAAAAAGATTTAGAAAACTTACTAAAGCTAAATCCAGAACATCTTTCAATTTATGAGTTAAGCATTCATCCAAATACTGTTTTTTATTTAAACAACATTAAACCTTTAGATGAAGATGAAAGCCGGAAGCAATACAATCTAATTTTAAAAATCCTTCGAAATAGGGGCTATAAACGTTATGAAATAGCTAATTTTGCTAAACCAAATTACCAAAGTAAACACAATTTAACTTATTGGCAAAATAAAAACTATTATGGCGTTGGTTTAGGAGCACATGGATATATTAAAAATCTTCGTTATCAAAATACAAAAAGTTTAACAAAATATTTAAAAGGCGAAATTATTTATGAAAAAGAAATTTTAAGTTTAGAAGATGAAGAAAAATATTTTTGGATAACAAATTTACGTCTTGAAGAAGGGTTTAAGATTGATGAATATATTTCACGGTATGGAAAAAAGCGTTTTCAAAGGCGAATTGATCAACTTAAACAAACAGGTTTATTTAAATATATGATAAAATCTAATAATCAAGTACGATTAAACGACGATGGTTTAATGTTGCTTGATTACTTATTAATAGAAATAATATAAAAATGGAAATTGCCCGTTACGAAAAAAGAGTTATTTCATACTTAATTGACCTTTTGGTCGCTTTTGTGCCGGCCCTTGGTCTTTTTATCTTTTTATATTTTTTCTTTGAACCAAAATTAACAACTTCAATTCCATCTTACTTTTTTGCCCTAGCGGCTGAATTACTAACTTATTTATTTTATGTCTTTTTAAATTTCTTCTTTCTTGTTTTTTCTAAAGGATACACCTTAGGTATGCTCATTATTGGAACAAAAGTTATTCATCTTAGTAAAAGACCGCCGACAGTTCGTGAAATCTTTTTAAGAACGATTAGTATTGGCTTATTTCCAATGGTTATTGTTAATGTTATTTATATGTTAATTGTTCATACCGAAAAAACTATTTTTGATCGTATTAGTGAAACAATCGTCGTTGATGCCCGCCTTTCAAGACGTCTTGAAGGTCATTATAAAGTAAAAAAATAATTTTTAGCACTTTCTACTTGACAGTGCCAAATGTGTCCGTATAATAGTAGTTAGCACTTTTACAATTCGAGTGCCAACTAATTTAAATTATGAAAAGAAAAGATGAAATTTTAAAACTCATTGTTGACCACTTTATTAAAACAGCACAGCCTGTTGGGTCGCAAACTTTAATTGATGAATACGGACTTACTTATTCTTCGGCAACAATTCGTAACGAAATGTATGCTTTAGAAAATGAAGGTTATTTAGAAAAGACGCATACATCAAGTGGGCGTATTCCTTCAAGCGAAGGTTACCGTTACTATGTTAAATATTTACGTAAGGCTTCACTCGATGAAGAAATTAAACATCGTCTCCAAGTCGTTTTAGATCAAAAAGTTCAATCAGCTGAAGAAGTTATTAAAGAATCATGTGAAATTTTATCGCATATGACGAATTTAGTTAGTGTCGTCTTAGGACCTAATGCCGAAGAAGAAAAACTCATTAATTTACAAATTATTCCGATTAGTGATCGTTCGGCTACAGCTGTTTTTATTACTGATACTGGTTATGTTGAAAATAAAACATTTAATATTCATGAAGAAATCAAAGTTGAAGACGTCAAAGAATGCGTTAAAGTTTTAAATGATCGTTTAAGTGGCACACCTATATCTAAATTAGTTAACAAAATGGAGGCGATTAAACCTTTAATTAGCGATATCATCGTTGAACATGACATTTTGTACCAAGCGATGTTAGAAACTTTTTTACGTTTTGCTAATGATCGTCTAAGTTTATATGGGAAAGAAAAACTTTTTGATCAACCCGAGTACGCTCATGATGTTAAAAAACTAAAAAGAATTATGGAAATGCTTAATTCACCTGAAGTTCTTCGTTCTTTAACCGGTGCAAATAACGGTGATTTAACAATTCGAATTAGTGAAGATGATGACGACTTAGATGATTTAACTGTCATTTCTTCAAAAGTTAAAGTGCCTGGGCAAAAAGATGGTAGTATTGCTATCGTTGGTCCAAGAAGAATGGATTACGAAAAAGTAATTAACTACTTAGAATATGTCGTTAGTACGATTGAAGAGCATTTTCAAAAACTAAGTGGTGAACTAAGTGAAGATGAAAATGAATTAGAAGCAAAGGAAGAAAATCCATGGAAGAAAAATTAAAAAAGAAAATTGAAATTGAAGAAGAAATTGAACCAACGAACACTCAATCAAGCAAAGAAGAAACGAAAAAGAGCAAAGAAAGTGAACGTCGGTCAACAAAAAATAAACTTCAAGCCAAAGATGAAGAAATTGCTAAATTAAAAGCTGATGTTAGTCATTGGAAAAATGAATATTTCAAAGCTTTTGCCGATACACAAAACTTACGTAAAGGTTTAGAAAAAGATTTTAAAGAAGCATTTAAATATCGTACAGAAGGTTTTATTCATGAATTATTTCCAATTTTAGATGCTTTTTATTACGCTCTTCAAAATGAAGCTAATTCACCAGAGTTAAAAAACTACTTAGTTGGTTTTCAATATGTTTATCAAAACTTATTAGCTATTTTAGAAAAAGAAGGTGTTAAAGAAATCGCACCAAAAGCCGGTGATGAATTTGATTTTAAAACGATGCACGCAGTCGAAATAAAAAAAGGTGAAGAAGATAATAAAATCGTGCAATTATTACTTAAAGGTTATTTTCTTAAAGACCGTTTAATTCGCCCTGCAAATGTCATCGTTAGTAAAATAAAAGTTGATGAAGAAGAAGTTCAGGAAGAAACGCCAGAAAATACTAATTTAGAAAAAGGCATCAAAGGTGATGCTTAATATACAAGGAGGAAAATAAATTATGGCAAAAGAAATTATTTTAGGAATTGACTTAGGAACTACAAACTCCGTCGTTAGCTATATGCAAGCTGACGGTAAAGTAAAAGTTATTCCAAACCCAGAAGGAACAAATACAACACCTTCAGCAGTTGCTTTTAAAGCCAGTGGCGAAGAAATTTTAGCTAATGCTGCTCGTCGTCAAGCTATTACTAACCCAGATACGGTTTTATCAATTAAACGAAAAATGGGTAGTAGTGAAAAAATTCATATTAAAGTCTTAAAAAAAGATTTTACCCCGCAAGAAATTAGCGCAAAAATCTTAGCTTATATGAAAAAGTACGCTGAAGATAATATTGGTCAAGCAATTAAGAAAGCAGTTATTACTGTTCCTGCATACTTTAATGATGCACAAAGACAAGCGACAAAAGATGCTGGTGTTATTGCCGGACTTGAAGTTGTTAGAATTATTAATGAACCGACAGCGGCCGCTTTAGCTTATGGTTTAGAAAGTAAAAAATCAGGTAAAATTCTTGTTTTTGACTTAGGTGGTGGAACATTTGACGTTTCAATTTTAGAAATTGGTGATGGTACTTTCGAAGTTATTTCCACAGCTGGTGATAATAAACTCGGTGGCGATGACTGGGATAAAGTTATTGCTAATTGGATTAAAGCACAAATTAAAATTGAACACGGTGTTGATTTAACTGATAAAATGGCCGAACAAAGATTTTTAGATGCAGCTGAAAAAGCTAAAATCGAATTGTCTGGTTCACTTGAAACAATTATCTCATTACCTTTTGTTGGTATGAGTGCAAGTGGTCCAATTAACTTTGAAACAAAATTAAGTAGAGCTAAATTCCAAGATTTAACAAAACATCTTTTAGCAAGAACAGAAACGCCGCTTCGTCGTGCCTTAAGTGATGCTAAATTATCTTCAAAAGATCTCGATGAAGTTTTATTAATTGGTGGTTCTATTCGGATGCCTGCCGTTCAAGATCTCGTTAAAAAGATTACTGGTAAATCACTGAACTTATCTGTTAACCCAGATGAAGCTGTTGCTGATGGCGCAGCTATTCAAGGGGCAATTGTTGCTGGTGATGTTAAAGACGTTGTCTTACTTGATGTCACACCTTTAACACTTGGGATTGAAACATTAGGCGAAGTTTTAACACCATTAATTGCGCGTAATACAACGATTCCAACGACTAAGTCACAAATCTTTTCAACGGCAGCCGATAATCAACCAGCTGTTGATATTATGGTTTATCAAGGTGAAAGACCGATGGCTCGTGATAATAAATTACTTGGTCACTTCCAATTAACTGGTATTAAGCCAGCGCGTCGCGGTGAACCTCGAATCGAAGTTACTTTTTCAATTGACGTTAACGGCATTGTTAAAGTTACTGCAAAAGACTTAGATACGAAAAAAGAACAAGAAATTACAATTTCTGGCTCAACTGGTTTATCAAAAGATGAAATCGATCGGATGATGCGTGAAGCTGAAGAAAATCGTGAAGCAGATGAAAAACGTCGTGAAGAAGTTGAACTTAAAAATAAAGCTGAACAATACATTGCTAGTATTGACCAAGCCTTAGCTGAAAAAGGCGATAGTCTTGATCCAGCCCAAAAAGAACAAACAACAAAATTACGTGATGAATTAAAACTTGCTTTAGATAATGATGATATTGAAACATTGCGTTCGCGCTTAAGTGAATTAGAACAAGCAGCAGCGATGATGGCTAGTGCCGGCACTCAACAACAAGATGAAGCACATGTAAGTGAAGATAGTAATACATCCGAACAAACTAGTGACGAAGATGTTATTGATGCTGACTTCACTGAAAAGAAAAATTAAGATGATGACAAGTTTGAAGGGCTTCAGCCCTTCTTTCTTGTATATGACAAGGAGTTCAAATGGCTAATAAACGTGACTATTACGACGTCTTAGGTTTAAATAAATCAGCTTCAAAAGATGATATTAAAAGTGCATATCGACGTTTAGCAAAAAAATATCATCCTGATATAAATAAAGCCTCTGACGCTGAAGATAAATTTAAAGAAGTACAAGAAGCGTACGATATTTTATTTGATGATAATAAACGCCAAATGTATGATCAATTCGGTCACGCTGCTTTTGAACAAGGCACTTCGGCTGGGGGCGGACCATTTAGTGGACATGGTTTTAGTGGTACTGGTTTTGGTGATATTGATTTAGGCGATCTTTTTGGTTCATTTTTTGGTGGACGTTCAGCAAGAAGTCAATCACCAACGGGGCCAATGCGTGGTAAAGATACTTTAATGCGCACAAGAATTGATTTTATGGCCGCAGTTAATGGTCGTAAATATAATGTTCCTGTAACTTACGATGAAGTATGTTCGTCTTGTAAAGGTAGTGGAGCCCGTACTCCTCAAGATGTACATAGATGTAGTAATTGTAATGGTCGAGGTTATATCCATACTCAACAAAGAACTTTATTCGGTTTAATGGAAGGTCAAACAACTTGTCCAGTTTGTAACGGAAAAGGCAAAACAATTTCACATAAATGCTCAACTTGTAATGGCGAAGGCTACACGCGAGTAAAAAGAGATATTGAAGTTAATATTCCTGCTGGTATTAGTTCTGGTCAGCAAATTCGTTTACAAGGGCGAGGAGAACGTGGTCGCAATGGTGGGCCTAATGGTGATTTATTTATTGAAATTATCGTTAATAATCATCCACACTTTAAACGCGATGGTAATAACATTCGTATTACCGTGCCAATTAGTTTTACTGATGCAGCTTTAGGAACAAAAATAGAAGTACCAACTGTTTATGGTGATGTTGAAGTCGTCATCCCGGCTGGAACACAACCAGAAAACGTCTTAAAACTAAGAGGTAAAGGTATTAAAGATATGCGAACAGGTAATCCGGGTGATCAATTTATTCATCTTGATATAACGACGCCTAAAAATTTAAATAAAAAGCAAAAAGAATTATTGGAGTCTTTTCGCGAGTTAGAAAATAAAAACGATAATATTTTTACTAAATTCCGCAAAGCGTTTAAAAGATAAAACAATTTTTATCAAAAAGGAGGCTAAATTGAGGCCTCTTTTTTTAGTAGAAAAGCGAGTTCATTAGTGGTAAAATATTGTAGTTAGAGGTAGACGTATGAATAAATTCATGGAAATAGCAATCGCCGAAGCTCGCATCGGAATAAAAAAAGGTCATGGCGGACCTTTTGGCACGGTTATTGTTAAAGACAACAAAGTTATTGCAAAAGCACATAATAAAGTTCTTAAAAAACGTGATGCAACTTCTCATGGCGAAATTGAAGCAATACGAAAAGCTTCAAGAAAACTAAAAACCCATGATTTAAGTGGTTGTGAATTATATACGACAGGTGAGCCTTGCCCGATGTGCTTAGGGGCAATTTTATGGTCAAATATTTCAAAAGTTTATTATGGATGCAATGTGAAAGATACTGAAAAAATCGGCTTTCGTGATAAAGCCTTTTATGAATTAGATGAAGAAAAGAAAAAAGCTTTTATTAAAGAACTTGATCGTGAAGGATGTTTAAAATTGTATAAAGAATACCATTCACAAAAAGACAAGAAAAATTATTAGATAAATGAAAAATCTTTGGCTTAGTGTCAAATCGATGTTTACAAATGTGAAGACCGATCATCTTTATAGTGTCGATGGTCGTGTTCCCCTTTTAAAGGCGATTCCTTTTGGTTTGCAACACGTTTTATCAATGTTTGTTGCAAATATTACACCAGTCATTATTGTTTTTTATGCAACCGACCCTTCCCTTGCTGCCCAAGCAATTCGCGGCGCGATTTTTATGGCAGGAATCGGCACAATTGTCCAACTAATAATCGGTTCGCGTTTGCCTGTCGTTGTTGGAACAAGTTTTACTTTTGTTGGCGCTTTAGTCGCGATTGGTGATCCAAATGTCTTTTTTGCTGCCTTAATTGCTGGCGGCATTATTATTACGATTTTAGGGCTTTTTGCAAAATATTGGCGAAAGTTTATTAAGCCAATTGTCCCAGCTGCGGTTGTTTTAGCAATCGGTTTATCATTATTATCTGTTGGTAGTGCTCAGTTTTTTGGTGGCCAAGCTTATTTAGAAGGTGTCATTAGCGGGACGATGTCAAATGAGATGTTATGGCAATACGCTCTTGTTGCTTTTATTACACTTTTAACGGCCGTTGTTTGGAATATTTTTGTCAGAGGTGTTTGGAAAAATTTAGCAATTTTAGTGGCGATGGTCGTTGGTTACTTAGTAAGCTTAGCTTTTCCAGGTATGCTTGATTTTTCAATTTTAAAAAGTAATAAAATTATTGCTTTACCAACTCTAATTAACTTTAAAGGTCTACAATTTGAACTAGTCCCGATCTTGATTATTACGATTTGTTATATTGCTTCAAGCGTTGAATGTATTGGCGATACAACGACACTAGCGCGTATGGGTTTAGGTCGTGATCCCTCTAATCGGGAAATAGCTGGAGCTATTACCGCTGATGCTTCAATTAGTGTTTTTGGGGCGATGTTTGGTTCATTACCTTTAACAACTTTTTCACAAAATGTTGGGATTGTTGCCCAAACAAAAGTCGTTAACCGTTATACGATTTTTATCGGCGCACTTTTTCTTGTTGTCGCGAGTTTATTTCCGCCTGTTGCAAGCTTTTTATTAACGATTCCTGAGCCAGTTTTAGGTGGTTGTATGATTATTTTATTTGGTAGCATCGCGATTGTTGGGATGCAAATGGTTGCAGAAGTTGGGTTTGATTCGCGAACAGTTTTAGTTTTAGCAATTTCGTTAACGTTAGGATTTGGGATAACTCTTGTTGATTCTTTTTATGCAGTTTTAAATACTTTTAACTTTAAATATTTATCCGTGATTTTTGCAAGTCCGATTTTAAATATGTTTGTTTTGTCGTTTATTTTAAGTTATTTAGTCCCGCAAAAAAAGAAAAAATGTCCAAAACAAAGTGGGCAAAGTGATGAAGATTGCCCGCCGGAAGAAAATAATTAGTTACCTAGTAAAATTTATATCTTATTTTTAATAAAGATATTT
Organism: Erysipelotrichia bacterium; assembly: GCA_012522695.1. Lineage (GTDB taxonomy): Bacteria > Bacillota_I > Bacilli_A > RFN20 > CAG-826 > UBA1424. Next base: position 16,946 of record JAAYJX010000072.1, on the reverse strand, counting down.
GGCAAATAGTTAAAGATAGTCCATAATATAGTTTATAAAGATGCCACTTTGTCCGAAATGTAAAAGTAAAATAAGCCGATTAGACAAAGAAATTTGTCCTTTTTGCGGTGAACTACAACCTTTAAAGGGCTCAAGCTATGAGACAATGGATATTACAAAAGTTGTTGGTGATCCGCTTTTAGAAGATACGATTTTATATCGAGCTAAATCAAAAAAAGTTGCAATTATTTTATGTGTTTTGCTTGGTTTTTTTGGCGCTCATTCTTTTTATGTCCGTAAATATAAACAAGCTCTTTATTTTATTTTATTTACAATCTTTTTAATCGGCGGGATTGGCACATTTTTGTTTTTCACTTTTCTTAAAAGTTCTTTTTGGGCGTACTTACTTCCCTTTTTAGTTGAAGAAATAGTTTTAATTGCCTTATCTTTTAAGTATGTTGGACGCGTTGATTTAAAAGATGGACGCGGAGAATTAATGCGTTAAATGCAAAGATATTTTGCTCGTTTAGATTATGGTTTAGTCATCTTGGAAGAAGATGATCTTTTTCATTTACATCAAGTTATGCGTTTAAAAGTAGGTGATGAAATTGAAGTCGTTATTGAAAATAAACTGTATTTAGCGAAGATTTTTTCGATTAAACCAAGTGAAATAAAAATTATCAAAGAGTTAGATGTTAGTAGTGAACCTAATCATCATGTAACGCTTATGTTTTCACCACTGAAAGGACAAAAGACCGAATTAGTTTTACAAAAAGCAACTGAGTTAGGTGTTAGTGAAATAATTCTTGTTGTAAGTCAGCGAACAATCGTACGTTATAAACAAAATGATCTAGCTAAAAAAATAATTCGTTATCAAAAAATAATTAAAGAAGCAAGCGAACAATCTAAACGTCTAACTATACCTAAGATCAAATATTATTGTGACTTTGATAAAGCCTTAAACATAACCGCAGATTTAAAACTAATTGCTAATGAAGAACTTGTTGGTCCGACAAATTCTTTTAATGAATTAATTGTTCAGTTAAAAAAAGATCAAAAAATCGCCCTTTTAATTGGACCTGAAGGTGGCTTTACGAAAGAAGAAGTTGTTTTAGCTTATAATCAAAGTTTTTTAGGTATTTCTTTAGGCCAAAGAATTTTAAGAGCAGAAACTGCTGCACTTTATGCTTTAAGTGTCATTATAAATAAATTAGAATATAAATGATGAAAGTGTTCGAAACATTAACTAAAAAACAAAAAAACAAAAACTTTAAATCTTCTAAAGAGTACCGGTTTTTTACTAAAAATCGTTTAATGCTTGATGCTTTTCCGATGTATCGCTTTTTAAGTAGTGCACGTCGTGATTTTGATGTAATAAGAGCTAATGTTATTATTCGTTCCTTAATTAATAAAAAGAAAATTGAAGAAGCTGTATTTTTAGCTCTTTCAACTAAAAAAACTTTTAAAGAAAAAGAAGGCTCGGCCTTTTTAATTAAATTTATTCGTGAAAAAATTGTCAATTTACCTTTTGCCGTTGTTAATAACATGCGTGTTTATGTACCAATTTTTAATTTGACAATTAATAAAATTTATAGTGAAGATTTTGAAAAACTTCTTGTTGAGCCATATTCACATTTACTCCATAAATTTGAGACGCTTGTTTTAGATCCTTTTGAAAATTACCATTTCGCCCTTTATGAGTCCCTTTTTACGAATTTTATAAAAATATATGAAGATGAATTACTTATCGCCCTGTTTCATTATGATTTTCAAACAATTTATTTTGTAAATAAACAAGGACGTCTTCAAACAAAAATTGCTTTATTTGATAAGTTCATTAAAAGACCTGATTTTCACCATCTTCTTAGCCGACTTGAACCTGTTGTTAAGGCGTATGTTAATTTTGATAAAAAAGGATTATTAAACGCTTTAGTTGAACAAGAACTTATCTCTTCACGACTTATTGAACGCTTAAGAAGAAAAGAACAAACGTTTCGTTCATTTTTAAGACATAAAATCGAATAATGAAATTTCTTCTTTTAACATTAGGCTGTAAAGTTAATACTTATGAAAGTGACGCTTTGCGTGAACTTTTTTTAAAAGAAGGTTTTGAAGAAGTTTTAAAAGATGAAGAGCCTGACATCATTACTCTTAATACGTGCGCTGTAACGCATGTCGCAAGTAAAAAATCACGGCAAATAATGCGTAAATATCGAAATTTATATCCGAAGGCGATTTTCGTTCTTATGGGTTGTTTTGTTCAAGAAGAACAATTAGAAGTTTTAAATATTATTGACGCCGAAATAATTTTAGGAACTCATTATCGTCGTGAAGTCGTTTCATTTGTGCAAAAATATTTAAAAACAAAAGAGAAAATCATTGCCTTAGAAAGTAGTCCAAATCTTTTTCCTTATGAAGAAATGGCGATCTTAAATTCACCTTTAACGACACGGGCTTTTGTTAAAATTCAAGATGGTTGTAATAACTTTTGTAGTTATTGTATTATCCCTTACTTACGAGGACGTTCACGAAGTCGTAAAGAAGAAGATGTTATTTTAGAAATGCAAAATCTCGTCCAAAAAGGTTATCAAGAAATTGTCTTAACAGGTATAAATTTAGGTGTTTATGGTTTAGATTTAGAAAATAGTTCTTTAACAAAATTAATTAAGCGAATTTTAGCCGAAGTGCCAACTTTATATTTATTACGTCTTAGCTCAATTGAAAGTTATACGATTAGCGATGAATTAATTTCACTTTTAAAAAACGAAAGTCGTCTAGCTAAACATTTACATATCCCCTTACAAAGCGGATCAGATTTAATTTTAAAAAAAATGAAAAGACGTTATACAAAAAATGAATATGCTTATTTAATTAATAAAATCCGCAAACAAATACCTAAGATTGCAATTTCAAGTGATATTATTGTTGGCTTTCCTAGCGAAGATGATGAGGCCTTCTTGGAAACGTTTAATTTTATTAAAGAAATAAATTTTTCTTCTTTACACGTCTTTCCTTTTTCTAAAAGAGCTAAAACTGTCGCTTCTTTAATGCCTCATCAAGTTAATGAAGAAATAAAAAAGCGGCGTGTGCAAGAACTTTTAGAACTTTCAAAAAAATTAGAAAGTAATTATCAAAAGACGTTTGATGGTCAAAAACTTCTAGTCCTTTTTGAAACTTATAATAAAAAAGAAGGTCTTTTAAAAGGACATACATCAAACTACTTACGCATAAGTTTAAAAAGCCAAAGCGATTTAAGTGGTGAGGTTCATCAAATTATATATTTTTCAACTAGTGAAATAAAATTAGCTAATGGAAAATAATAACTAATAAGTTATCTTCTATTGACTAATGAATATAATCGTATATAATTAACACGTTTGTAGAGGAGAGTGAGAACATGGCAGTACCGCAAAGGAGAACTTCTAAAAAAAGAAAAAGACTACGTCGTTCACATCAAGCTTTAGAAATTAATGGCCTTGTGAAATGTACAAATTGTGGAGCGACGATTAAGTCCCATAACATTTGTCCAGAATGTGGATTTTATGATGGTAAAGAAGTTTTAGCGTCGAAAAATAAAAAAGTCGAGAAAAAAGAAGAAACAAAAAAAGGAAAAAAATAAGGAAAAAAGAAAATGGAAATTAATAAATTAATTGATCACACATTATTAAAACCTAATGCAACTGAAGAAGATATTATCGAACTTTGTAAAGAGGCCATTGTATATAACTTTAAAGCTGTATGTGTAAACCCTTATTATGTCCCCCTTGCTAAAAATTTACTTAAAGGTAGTGATGTTTTAGTTTGCACGGTCGTTGGCTTTCCTCTTGGTGCAACGTTTAGCGAAGCAAAAGTCGATGAAACAAAAAGAGCAATTAAGGCTGGGGCTGATGAAATTGATGTCGTGTTAAATATTGGCAAAGTCAAAGAACAAAACTTTGAATTTGTTCAAGAAGAAATAAGACTCGTTAAAGAAGCTTGCAAAGGTCGTCTTTTAAAAGTTATTTTAGAAACAGCTTTTTTAAGTGATGATGAAATTTTTGAAGCTTCTAAAGCTTGCGTCTTGGGTGGCGCCGATTTTGTTAAAACGTCAACCGGCTTTGCTAGTGGCGGAGCTTTAGTTGAACACGTCAAAATTATGCGCGAGGCCGTTGGTCCATACGTTGGTGTTAAAGCTAGTGGTGGCATTCGTTCAAGAAGTGATTTAGAAAAAATGGTCGCTAGTGGCGCAACAAGAATTGGGACTTCTAGTGGTGTTAAAATTGTAAGTGAATAATTCACTTTGGATTAAAAAGAGCGAAAGGGGGTGTCAAAATGCCAAAAACAGTCGTTCGTGATAATGAATCATTAGATGATGCATTACGTCGTTTTAAGCGTTTGGTTAATAAAGCAGGGACGCTTCAAGAAGCTCGTAGACGAGAATATTATTTAAAGCCAGGTTTAAAGAAAAAACTTAAACGCGAAATGGCGCGTCGTAAAAAATATTAAAACGCAAAATAAAACAAGGGGAACGACATTGTTCTCCTTTTTTTGATCTTTTCTCTTTTTTAACACTTATATATTAATGATGAGAAAATATTTTGTCTTTCAAGGCAACGATCATGATTGTGGTTTTACATCACTTAAAATTTTACTTGCCTTAATATTTAAAAATAAAAAGTATTTATTACTTGAAAAGCCAAATAATAAAAAGAAATATTATTCTTATTTTGACCTCGGTCAAATTGCCATACAACAAGGTGTCACTTTAAAAATGTACGAAATCGAAAAGAAAACACAACTCCTTCACAATGAAAAATACCCACTGCTTGTCGATTTAGTAACAAAAGAAAAAGAAGTACACCTTGTTGTTTTAAGAAAATTAACAAAAAAATACGCATATTTAATCGATCCTAATTTAGGTTATCTAAAAATAAAACTCGAAGATTTTTTTCTTAAATGGAACAAAACACTTTTAGTCGTTGAAAATAAAAGCGAACAAAAAACAATTAACATTGTTGAGCCAATCGTTTCTATAAAGAAGAAAACCTTATTAGTTTTATTACAAATTTTTTCATCATTTTTTGCATTAGTTGCTTTAACATTTATATCTCAAGAAAGTTTGTTCATTTATCCTCTAGGATTTTTTTTATTATTTATTTTAAGTGAAATTTTATTCCGGCGTTATCAATTTAAAGTTTTGGAAACTTTTGATGAAGATTTTTTACATAAAACGTATGATGCAAACAAATATAAACGCAAAGAAAACTATTTAGCTTTTTTTCATTTTAAGAAACTTTATTTTTTACGTCCGCAAATAATTATTTCAAGTTTAATTATCGCCGTTTTTCTTTTTGCTATTTTAGTTTTAAATAACATCGTTAATTTAATTTTTTGTTTTCTTTTAGTTGGTTTTTCTTTAATCGTTTTTCTTTATGAAAAAAATGTTAATCAAAAACATGTATTATTATTAAAAGAATTAGAAGAAGAAGTTTTTAAAAATGAATTTAAAAGTGCTGATCAACTTAATCATTATCAAAAAATCATTGAATTAACTTATCTTCTTGCTAAAAACGAAACGTATAAAAAATATTTAAGTTTATTCTTATGTGTTGTTTCGGCTCTTTTATTAGCAGCCTTTTCTTATGAAGCAAAACTAAATTACTTTTTATTTCACTTTTTCGCATATTTATTCTTTTTAGAAAAAACAAACGAGCTTTTTCAAACGCTATTTCAAAACCGAGAAATTAATTTTCTTAAAGCACGTTTTATTGATAAATACCTTTAATTACGTTATTAGAAAAAAAGGAGTGTAAAACACTCCTCATCAAAACACCTTCAAACACTTATTTAAGAAACAATATGTGAATGGATTTCGTTTTGATGTGTGTAATAAATAGTTGTTATATCATTAACTGTAATGGGGAATCCTAAAATAATTGGAATATCTTTTATAATCTCATCATCAATTAAAGTCGCTTTAATTTGTTCTTTTTCAATTGTTGAAAATTCATTTTGAATGTGACTAACAATATCAAAATATTTAACATCATTATCTAGGGTGAACTTATATATTTTTGAAGTGCGATAACTCGGAACAAAAACAAGGTTCTCCATATTATCATCATCGACTCCATAAACAAGAGCGTTTGACGACTTCATATGAATTCTTAATGCTTTTTGATTAGGATAGTGATGTTTAACATATTCATTAATTGAAATTGTTGCGCAATAAGAAACAGAATATATTTCACTTAAATCATTTTTAACTCGTTTAGTAAGATATTCATGAGAACGAATGTCTCGAGCACATCCCGATAGAAGAAAAAATGACATTAATGATATTAATAATAAATGTTTGTATTTAGTTTGTTTCATATTTTCCTATCTTTTACTAATAACATAACATATTTTCGATAAAAATTTCTTCTTTTTTATTGCAAAATCGTTTGAATTGGACCTTGGCTCATCACCATCGTGACTACTTAAATACTTTTTCGACTCGAATTAAATAAAAAATAAAAAATTTAAAAAAATAGAGTATACTAATGAAAGAAAAAAATGAAATTTGTAAAATATTGGCTTAGTTTAGTTATTGCTGCCCTTTTAGTTATTGCAGGCGGATATCTCGTTTATCCAAAAACTCCTTTTATCACATATGATAACCAAAAGTTTTATGGATATCCTAACGATAGTGTTCTTGTTTCAAAAAATGGTCAAAAAATTGAAATTATTGAAGATGACGATAATAACCTAATAATTCAAATTGAAGGTGATGATGTCGTTATTAGATTAACCTTTGAAGATCAAAATACGCTTTTTATTTCAAAAAATGGTGTCACATTCAATGGGCTTATTGAATTTGAAGAAATAAATATCGATTCTAGTTTATTAAAATATGCAGTTCTAGCTAAAGATTGGCATATGCATTCAATATTAATGTTGGAAGATTATTCAATTATTTTTTATGTTACGTCATCGATTATTTTACTTCTTTCACTTTTTGGCTTAATAAGAACAATTAAAAATAAATTAATAACAAAAATCGTAAAAATACCGTTATTAGTTTCGCTATCGGTTATTATTACCTTTACAACAATTTTTAATATTATTTTAGTCGCTACACGTTAGTAAATAGAGGACTAATATATTTAACAATATAAAATGTGTTAAAATAATTTGTTAGGAGGAGTGCATGGACATTTCATTTTTAAATAAAGGCCCAAAAACATTTTGTCGTTTTCGCCAAGTGTTTAAAGACCTAGCATTAAAAATTGAACAACTTTTAGACCTTAAACATCATTTTGTTGTTGATGTAGCGATTGTCGATAACTCACAAATGCAAGAGTTAAATAAAAAATATCGGCAAATTAATGAAACGACTGATGTTTTAAGTTTTCCTTTTTATGAAAAAGCACAGTTAGATTCATTAACTAAGACGAATGATATTATTCATTTAGGAGAAATTATTATAAGTCATGAAGAAGCTTCAAAAGAAGCTACGAATAATAATTATTCTCTTGCTCATGAAATGAGACTTTTATTTATTCATGGCTTTTTACATTTATTAGGTTATGATCATTATACAAAAGAAGAAGAAAAAGAAATGTTTGCAATCCAAAAGACTCTTTTAGAAAAAGGAGAAAAAAATGAAAAAACATGATTTAATTGAAATCGCCCTTAAAGCGCGTGAGTTATCTTATTCGCCTTATTCACGCTTTGCCGTTGGCGCAGCTTTACTTTGTAAAGATGGCTCAATTTATTTAGGCGCTAATATTGAAAATGCTTCTTATCCACTTAGTATGTGTGCGGAAAGAAATGCCATTTATTATGCACATATGGAAGGTAAGACAAAAGTCGATTTTGTTGCCTTGGCTGTCGTTGGCGATACAGAAATGCCAATTAGCCCTTGTGGGGCGTGTCGACAAGTTTTAAGTGAATTATTTCCTCTTGATGCGCCGATTTATTTAGCAAACCTTCTAGGTGATATACGTGAAACTTCAATTGAAGAACTTTTACCGTTTGCTTTTGATAGTAGTGATTTATAAATGAAGGTCGGTTTTGTAACAATTATTGGTCGATCAAATGTTGGTAAATCAACAATTTTAAACGCATTATTAAATAAGTCTTTAGCAATTGTTACTGATAAACCACAAACAACAAGAGAAAATTTGCGTGGATTATATGAAGATGAGCATTCACAAATAGTTTTTATTGATACTCCCGGCGTTCATAAACCTCATCATGAACTAGGTAAAGTAATGAATAAAAGCGCTTTTGCTAGTTTGAGCGAAGTTGAAGTTATTGTTTTGGTCGTTGATGCAAGCAAAAGATTTGGAGAGGGAGACCGGTTTTTACTTGGTAAACTAGATCCAAAAACTCCTTTAATTATCGTTTTAAATAAAATTGATTTAGTAACGATTACACAAGTTATGAAATTAAAAGAAGAATATCAAAAACATTTATCTTTTCCTTATACACTTCTCGAAATGAGTGCGATTCGCCTTTTTAACGTTAATGAATTATTAGAAGAAATTAAAAAGCATTTAGTTGAAGGATTACCATTTTATCCTTTAGGGAGCGAAACAGATCGTGATGAATTTTTCTTTGCAAAAGAAATTGTTCGTCAACAAGCTTTATTACAATTAAGAGAAGAAATTCCTCATCAACTCGCTGTTATTATTGAAAAATATACAAAAAAAGCTAAAGCCGTTGTGATTGAAGCTTTAATAATTGTTGAAAAGCCCTCACATAAAGCCATCGTAATTGGTAAAGAAGGAAAGCGTCTGAAACAAATTGGCACAAATGCGCGTTTACTCCTTGAAAAAAGATTAAAAGAAAGAGTGCACTTAACACTTCACGTTATTGTTAAAAAGGATTGGTTTAATAATCCTCGGCTTTTAAAAGAATACGGATATTATTAATGGAAATTGTTGGTTTAATAACGCGCTTTACTCAATTTAAAGAAAACGACGCGATGATTAGTGTAGTAACACTAGATAAAATTTATTCTTTTTTAGCGCGCGGTGTTTTAAAAGTTTCAAGTAAAAATAAAGCAAGTATTCAACCTTTTACAAAAAGCCAATTACAAATAAGTAGAGGTAAAGAAGGGTATTCTTTAAGAACAGGAATTGTTTTAGAAAGTTATGAACACGCAAAAGCAAAATTAGAAAGCCTGCTCGTTTTATCTTTAATTGGTGAATTAACAAATAAAGTTATTACAAATGAAGAAGTAACTAATATATATCCTTTTTTAGAACAATCTTTCATTCTTTTAAACGAAGATTTTCATCCCTTAACGATTGCTTTAATTTACTTTGCCAACGTTTTAAAAGTTATTGGTCTCTCTTTAGAAGTAAATAAATGCGTTATTAGTGGACAAACAAGCGAAATTTGCGCGATTTCATTAATTGATGGAGGTCTTATTAGTAAAGATGCCTTTGACCCTTTAAAACACGCTTATGCAAATGAAAGAAAAATTAATATTTATCGACAAATCTTTTTAGCACAAGTAAAAGATATGAACAGAGTTGCGTTTTTAGATGAAGAATGTTTAGAAATTTTAAAAGAGTTAAGTATGTACTTAAGTGATAATGCTGGTACTTATTTAAAAAGTTTAAAACTAATTAACGAAACTTTTTAAGATACTACACTCATAATGTATAGACAAGCTATATCTTTTTTTATATAATAGTTAGGTTGTCGCAAAAGAATACAGGAGATCCTATGAAATACAAATTCGAAACAATCGTTAATCATTTAATTACGTCTGGATACGTTTATCAAGGTTCAGAAATATACGGTGGTTTAGCTAATACTTGGGACTATGGTCCTTTAGGTGCTGAATTAAAAAATAATTTAAAAAGAATGTGGTGGAAAAAGTTTGTCCAAGAATCACCAACTAATGTTGGTGTTGACGCGGCTATTTTAATGAATTCACGCGTTTGGGAAGCAACTGGCCACGTCGCAACTTTTAATGATCCCTTAGTTGATTGTAAAAAATGTCGGAGCCGTTTTCGTGCTGATGAATTAATTAATAAAAAACGACCAGACATTGATGTTTTAGGTTTATCTAATGAAGAAATGGATCAAATAATTGTTGAGCATAAAATTACTTGTCCGGTATGTGGTAGTAATGATTTTACGAATTCTCGCCAATTTAATATGATGTTTAAAACACATACAGGCGTTATTGAGGATAATAAATCTTTGATTTACTTACGTCCAGAAACTGCCCAAGGTATTTTTGTTAACTTTAAAAATATTTTGCGAACATCAAGACGTAAACTACCTTTAGGTGTTTGTAATATTGGTAAAAGCTTTCGTAATGAAATTACACCCGGTAACTTTATTTTTCGGACAAGGGAATTTGAACAAGCTGAATTAGAGTTCTTTTGTCAACCTGGTACAGATGAAGAGTGGTTTTCCTACTGGAAAACATTTTGTTTAAATTTTTTAAAAAGCTTAAACTTAAAAGAAGAAAATCTAAGATATCGCGACCACTCAGCAAATGAATTATCTTTTTATTCAAAAGAAACGACGGATATTGAATATTATTTTCCTTTTGGCTGGGGTGAATTATTAGGTATTGCTAATCGCACTGACTACGATTTAAAAAGACATAGTGAATTTAGTGGTGAAAACTTTGATTATTTAGATCCTGAAACAAAAGAAACTTATATCCCATATTGTGTTGAACCTTCGTTTGGTGTTGATCGTTTAATGCTCGCATTAATGTGTGATGCTTTTTTAGAAGAAACGTTAGAAAAAGATACAAGATTAGTGATGAAATTGCATCCCGCTTTAGCGCCTTATAAAGTTGCTATTTTACCTCTTAGTAAACAGCTTAATGAAAAAGCTTTAGAAATTGTTCACATATTGAACAAGCATTTCCAAGTTACTTATGATGAAAGTGGTAGTATAGGGCGTCGCTATCGTCGGCAAGACGCAATCGGTACACCTTTTGCCGTTACAATTGATTTTGAAACTAGTAGTGATCAATCTGTAACAATAAGAGAACGAGATTCAATGAAACAAATCCGTTTACCGATTACTGAAATAGTTAATTACCTAAAGGTAAAATTATTTTATTAGTAATATTTTAGTAGTTTATTAGTATAATAGAAAGGGTTCTTTAATGAGTGATTATTTGACTTTAATTAATGATATTACGAAACAAGTTGACGTCGTTAACGTTATTTCAAGTTATATTAATGTTTTACAAAAAGGTCGCAATTATGTTGCTCTTTGTCCTTTTCATGATGATAAAAATCCTTCACTAATGATTTCAAGAGAAAAACAAATTTTTAAATGTTTTGTTTGTGGCGTTGGAGGAACAGCAATTAACTTTATTGAAAAGTACGAAAGAATCCCTTTTATGCAAGCTTTAAGAAAAGCGGCCGAAATAAGTGGAATTCATGATTCGCGTTTGCTTGCTCCTGTGACAACAAGGGCCGTTAGTGAAGAAACTTCTTTAATTTATAATTGTCTTGAAGACTTAACGGCATATTATGAATACGCTTTAACATCATTAGAAGGTGAAGAGGCGCGCCGATATTTAGAAAGCCGAGATATTAATAATGAAGAACAAAGATTTTTCCGTCTTGGCTATGCTTTAAAAGATGGCGCGGCAACGATTAATTTCTTACAACAAAAAGGTCATAGTTTAAAAACAATTGAAAAAGCCGGTATAGCTTTGACGCGCGCAAGTGGGACGTCTGATCCAAACGCTGGACGTCTAATTTTTCCTTTAAGTGATGAAGAAGGGCGAGTTGTTGGTTTTAGTGCGCGTAAATTTAATGAATTAGATGATGGGCCAAAATACGTTAACTCGCCAGAATCATCAGTTTTTCATAAAAGCACTCTTTTATATAACTTACATAACGCTAAACTAACAGCTAAAAACGATAATTATGTTTATATTGTTGAAGGCTTTTTAGACGTTATCGCTCTTTATAAGATTAACTTTAAATCAGTCGTTGCGATTATGGGTACAGCTTTAACTAAAGAACATGCAACTTTATTACGTCCTTTAAACGTTGAAGTGCGTTTATGTTTAGATAGCGATAATGCTGGGCAAATGGCCATGATGCGTGCGATGCCACTTCTTGATAAAGAAAAAATTAATTATCGTCTTGTTTTAACACCTAATAACAAATTAGATCCTGATGAAATTTTAAAAGATAAAGGTGAGGATGAATTAAAACTTCATTTAAATACTTTAGTTGATCCGTTTGATTTTGCTCTTAATTATTATGAAACAATTCAGCCTTTAGGCTCAACAAGTGATCGACATAAAGTTATTAAACATTTTTTACCGATGCTTTTAAAACTAAATAAAGGTTTAGAATTAGATAATCGTTTATTTAAATTAGCAAAAGTTACACGTTTTGAGCCAAAGGCTCTTGCTAAATTTATTGAAGAAGCTCGGACAAAAGACGTTGATGAGCAAACACTTATTTTAAATTTACCAGAAATGCAATTTAAAACTTATCGTCAAGATTTAAGGCGTTTACAAAATGCTGAAAAAACAATGCTTTATTATATGTTTCAAGATAAAGACAGTGTTTCTTTTTATGAAGAAGAAGTAAAGTTTTTCTATTTTGAAATATATCGGCATATTGCTTTATATATTATCGATTTTTTAAATAACCATGAAACACTTAATGTTTCTCAACTTATTAATGATATTTCTTTAAAGGATGTTGCAAATAAAGAAGAAGTTATTAATGAAATATCTTCATTTGCTGTTAAATTTACAGTCCCGCCTGTTAATGATGATATTTTAAGTGATTTAAAAAAGACGATGAATGAAGAAAAAACGAAATTACATGAAAAGGAAAAATTAGAAAAATCGTTAATTGGTAAAAGCGAAACTGAAAAAGCTCGGATTATTGACGATTATAACCGCAAATTACGGAAAGGAAAAAAATAATTATGGCAAAGGTAAAAAAAGAAAAAAAATTAGAACGTGATGAAGATATTGTTGAAATAATTGACGTTGATGAATACGAAACATTTGAAAGTATTAAAAAACGTCTTGTTAAAAAACATAAAAAAGAAGGTTATATTTATCATGATGAAGTTGTTGAGGCTACGGCTCATTTAGATTTAGAAGATGATGATTTTAATGATTTACTTCTTTATCTTAAAAATGCTGGTCTTGAACTAATCGATGATGATTTAGTTGAAAGCGAAGAAGAAGAAGCAAAAAAAATCGAAGAATTAGCTTCAAAATTAACACGCGGCGATAGCGATATTAATTTAGAGGAATTAGATTTAGATGATGATTTAGTTGATGATGAGGAGGAGGAAGAAGAAGAGGAAGAAAAAGAAGAAGAAATTGCTAAATTTAATATTGGTGAAGTAAAATCAACTGATCACGTTAAACTTTACCTTAGTGACATTGGCCGTGTTGATTTATTAGTAGGTGATGAAGAAGTTGAACTTGCTAAAAGAATTCTTGAAGGTGATATGGACGCTAAAAACCAACTTATTGAAGCAAACTTGCGTTTAGTTATTAATATGGCTAAAAAATTTAGTCGCTCAAAATCAATGGACTTTTTAGATTTGATTCAAGAAGGTAACATCGGCTTAATTAAAGCTGTTGAAAAATTTGATTATACAAAGGGCTTTAAGTTTTCAACTTATGCGACATGGTGGATTCGTCAGTCAATTAGCCGGGCAATTTCTGATCAAGCTCGAACGATACGCATTCCTGTTCATATGGTCGAGACAATTAATAAAATTAAACGTGCTCAACGTAAGCTGTTACAAAGTTTAGGACGTGATGCAACGGCAGAAGAAATTGCCGCTGAATTAGATAGTGACTTAAAAGCTGAAGACATTCGTAAAATTCAACGGATTGCCCTTGATACAGTTTCACTAGAAACACCAATTGGTGAAGAAGAAGATTCACATTTAGGCGATTTTATCGAAGATAAAGACACATTAACACCTGTTGAATACGCTGAACGTTCACACCTTAAAGATCAACTTTATGAAGTCTTAAATGATTTAACTGATCGTGAAGAACGCGTCTTGCGTCTTCGTTATGGCTTAGACGATAATAAACCAAAAACGCTTGAGGAAGTTGGACGTGAATTCGGTGTCACGCGTGAAAGAATTCGACAAATTGAAGCCAAAGCAATTCGTAAACTTCGTCATCCTTCACGTGCAAAAAAACTCGGCGATTTCCGCGGCACAAGAAATTAACTTTTTAATTAAGTAGTTTAAAAAAATGAAACTTAGTAAACGGCTTTTAGCAATTGCCGAGCTCGTCCCAAAAAATAGTATTGTCGCTGATATTGGTAGTGACCATGGTTTAGTTTTAATTTATTTAGCTAAAAATAATCTTATCCAAAAAGGTTATGGCGTTGAAAATAAAGTTGGGCCTTTTAATATTTTAAAACGTGCTTTAAAACCTTTTTATTGGCAAAATCTCATTCCGATTTTAAGTGATGGGCTTTTAAATTTAGCAAGTGATGTTAATTGTCTTGTTTTAGCAGGGATGGGTGGAGAAAACATTATTAATATTTTAGAAAATGGTAAAGAAAATTTAAAAAATGTTCAATTCATTATTTGCGATCCTCATACTTTGATTCCTTCTGTTCGAATGTTTTTAAGTAAGAATCAATTTCAAATTGAAGATGAAATATTAATTTATGAAAAAAATCAATTTTACGAAATTAGTTTGTATCAAAAAACAAAAAAGGAAATTAAATATTCATCTTTTGAAATTAACTATGGTCCTTATATAAGCAAAAGTTCACTTTTCCCTTTTTTTGCTAAAAAGCGAATAATTAAAATTGAGCAATTATTAAAAAAAGATTTACCACAAAAAAATAAACAATTACTCTTAAAAGAGAGAAAGGAATTATTACCTTATGCAAACAAATACCTTACTTAGAAAACTTGCCAAATATTTTCCTAAACGTCTTAAAAGCCCAGGCGATCGTGTTGGTTTAATGACTGGTAAATTAAAAAAAGAAACAAAAACAATTGTTTTGTGTTTAGATTTTGATGATCAAGTAATGAGTTACATTAAAGCAAAACAAATGCAAAACATCGATTTAATTTTAACGCATCATCCTTTTTTATATCAAACTCGTTATCGCACTTTTAAAAGCGATGAAAATAAAAAACGCTTAACTGAAGAAATTGATGCTTTAGATATTCCTGTTTATAGTATGCATACTAATTTTGATACAGGACATCGCGGGATGAATGACGCCTTAGCCGAAGCTCTTTTATTAGAAAACATTAAACCTCTAGAAAATATGCCAATGGCACGAGGAGGGGAAGTGGCAAAACCAATTGACGTCTATGAATTTAGTAAATTAGCAGCCGAATTATTAGACGTGCCCTATGGATTATTAACAAAAGCCGGTAAAGATATGATTAAAAGTGTTGCGATTATTGGAGGCGGGGGTTCTCGCTATTTTGATGTTGCAAGATTAGAAGGTTATGACCTTTATATTAGTGGTGATGCCCCTCATCATGTTCGTCGTGATGTTATTGCTAAAAAATATAATTATTTAGATTTACCACATGAAATTGAAAATATTTTCTTAATAAGAATGAAAGAAATATTACTTGAAATTAATAAAGACTTAAATATTATCGTTATAAAACATGAGGTTCCACCTCAATTAATTACTGCAAATTAAGAAAATTAATAACTTCCTGAACGACTTCTAATGGTGTTGAAGCACTTGAAATAACACCAACATCTTTTAAACCTTTTAAATGAGTGGGATTAATTTCTTTGACATTTAAAATACGTAGTACTTTAGCTTCTTTTAAATAGCTTTTGGCAACTTTTACTAACGAGTTAGTATTACTACTTTTTTGATCACCAACGACATAAACTAATTTTAAGTAACTCGGTAATGTAAAAACGCCTTCTTGTCTTAGGCGTGTTGCGTTACATATTTCATTAGCAAAACGCGCTTTGGGAAAAACTTTTTTTAACTTTTCATGAAGTAAATTTAATTCTAAGTAAGAAAGTGTCGTTTGATTAATAATATATGGACTTTCATCAGTAATATTTAATGTTTCTAAGTCAGAAAATTCTTCAATTAAAAAAACGTTTTTATTAAGCGATAAAGCCGCTTCGGCTTCTGGATGAAAGTGTTTACCTATGTAAATTATTTGATGATTATTTTTTAATTCACGTTTAATCAGGTGATGCGTTGAAAGAACCATCGGACACGTGGCATCATAAATCGTTAAGTTTTTTCTTTTGGCAATTTCTTCAAATTGGCGTGGATGTCCGTGCGCTGTAAAAATTAAAATTGCATCGCTAGGTAAATTTTCAATTAGTTGTTCTTTACTTAAATGATTACTTTCAAGTGTTATAATGCCTAGTTCATCCAGTTCATTAATAACGTCTTGATTATGAACGATTCGTCCTAAAACATATACTTGTCGTTTTGGATGTTCAAAAGCGATTTTTTTAACTAATTCAATCGCCCGAACGACACCGTGACAATAGCCTAATGGCTTACTGATGAAAACATTCATATGTTTCATAATAGCATAAGTTAAAGAAAAACGTGTATAATTAGCAATGAGTTAAAAAGATGAGTTTTAAAAGATTTAATTTAAGTAATCAGATGCTAACAAGCTTAAATAGGCAAGGTTATGAACTACCTAGCCCGATTCAGGAAAAAGTTATTCCAAAAGCTTTAAAAGGCGCAAATATCGTTGCCCAAAGTGAGACGGGTAGTGGTAAAACACATAGTTTCTTAATTCCTATGCTTGAACAAATTGATTTTGAAAATCAAAACGTTCAGGCTTTAATTATTTCGCCTACACGTGAACTTGCTCGACAAACTTTTAATTTTTTAAATGCTTTTAATATCGAATTTCCCCTTTTAAAAACAAAGCTTTTTATTTCCGGTATAGAAAAAGATAAGACTTTTAGGAAGGGTAGTCTAGTCCCACATATTATTGTCGCAACACCAAATCGTCTGCAAACGATATTAGTT
>JAAYJX010000071.1 GCA_012522695.1 Erysipelotrichia bacterium | reverse complement strand
GCCAAATAGCCCACATAAAAGGAGGCTTTTTTTCTTGCCATTTATTATGTGGCAAAAGACAAATAACAATTCGAATAATGCCTAGTAAATAAAATAAAACAGTCCATAAAATAAAGTATTCAACAACAAAAAGATTTAACCCAATATGCCAAAGTAAAAGGTAAAAAATTGTCATTGTAATTGAGGATATTTGTTTGCCTTTTCCTAAAAAAGAGTGACTATTTGCAGCATCTCTTTCAAAAATCACCATTATTCTAGGCACCAAATGAAAAGCATCACCTGCTACTAAAATTAATGACATACAACTAGCAATCGTTCTGACTAATGTTAATTCTTTCATCATAAACAAAAAGAAACTTATTACTAAAACAATCAGAAGATAAGCAATATTAAAAATAGCTTCAACTAAACCAAATGTATTTTTAGATTTCATCTTATTAATAATGATTCCTAATAACATTATATTTGTTTATTGTATTCTGCGCAATATTTTTTTATCGGTTTAAAAGGAAGGCTCCCTACGTTATTTGCAAGGAGTCCTCTACTAGTTTTCTATGTGTTTTACATTGACAAGGTGTTTGCTTCATTTATCATCAATGGGTGTGCCTTGTTATATAGTAAGATTTTTTTAGCGCCATTATTATATTAATTATGAGTCGGATCAATGTGTGGATAATGAAAAGAATGCCGAAAACATCAAGGTCAAATTTATTATTAAAGAGATGTTTTTTTGGAATTTAGTTACTTTTAATTGACAATGAGCGCTCTAGACTTTAAAGGTTTTAATTAACAATAAATGTTTTTATAAAAGAATACACTAATAGTTCTATTAATCTGTTGCAAAAGGACTTCTTTTTATTTTTTATGATTTTTGCTATTATGAAATTGCAAACATAATTAAAACCAAAACAAAGGAGATTGTTTTTATGCATCGAAACAAAAATAATGCGTTATTTGCCATTTCTGGTTTTTTAGTTACTCTTTTAGTAATCTTAATAAGCCCGCTAAAGAACGAAATTCAGCAAGTGAAATCTAGTAATAATACTATTGATTACACACTATCTTTTACATCAACAGAAAACAAATTTAATGTTAATAATAATTCACAAGTTGTATACACATCGTTGGGGAATCCTATTATGTTTTCTTATAGTGGTTATTCTGGTGCTCTAGGTAAATGGGGTAACCTACTTAAGGATGGTTATGTTGCAAATGATATTGCTTTAAGTGGACTAATAAATTTGTCAGTAATATATGGAAGCGCGACAGGAGACTTGGTTGTTTCTTATGGTTGGTGGGATGATGAAAATAGCGAGATTGTTTATGAAGTGACTGATGGTTTAATTTCATCAACATTAACAGAATTTGATTTTCATGGATATTCACCGTCTTTCTTTAAAATTACCGCATCGTCAGCCGCCCAAATCACATCAATGACATTGACATATGACTGTGAAGAAGACACCAATCCTTTTCCGTTATTAAATTTGCTTACTTTTACTAAAATAGGTGAGAGTTATTCCATTACTGATTGTGATGAATCCGCAATCTCAATAACAATACCCTCCTTTTACAAAGGGCTTCAAGTAACAAGTATTGGTAATAATGCGTTTTTTAATTGTCCTTCACTTACGTCAGTTACTATTCCTGACTCGGTAACAAGTATTGGAGATTATGCGTTTTACTATTGTACTTCACTTGTGTCAATTGCTATTCCTTCATCCGTAACAAGTATTGGTGACGATGTATTTTTTAATTGTACTTCACTTACGTCAGCTACTATTCCTGACTCGGTAACAAGTATTGGCGGCAATGCGTTTGGTAATTGTACTTCACTTACGTCAGTTACTATTCCTGACTCGGTAATAAGTATTGGCGGTGGAGCCTTTGCTAATTGTACTTCACTTACATCAGTTACTATTCCTGACTCGGTAATAAGTATTGGTAGTGGAGCCTTTGCGCGTTGTTCTAAATTAATATCAATTCAAGTTGACTCTGCTAATGAAAACTTTGCTTCGTTTGATGGTGTTTTGTACGATAAGGATTTTGAAGTTTTAATATGTTTTCCAGCAGGATTAACATCTATTAATTTCCCTACCACAATAACAAGTATAAAAAGTCACGCGTTTTCTGGTTGTGCTTTATTGACTTTTGTCAATATTCCTGACTCGGTAACAAACATTGAAGATTATGCGTTTTCTAATTGTATTTCACTTATCTCAATTACTATTCCTAACTCGGTAATAAGTGTTACATATTGGGCGTTTAGCTTTTGCACTTCGCTCACTTCAATTACCATTCCGTCATCTATAACAAGTATTGAAGATTATGCGTTTTACTATTGTACTTCACTTGTGTCAATTGCTATTCCTTCATCTGTAATAAGTGTCGGAGATTGTGCGTTTTCTAATTGTGATTTGTTGTCAATAAAATGCCAAGAATCTTCTATGCCTTCTGGATGGTCATACAATTGGAATCCGAGCAATTGTCCTGTTGAATGGGGAGCCGCTGATAGAGGAACGGCATCAAGTGATGGCTACACTACTGCTATAATCCCGTGGTCAACTACCGCTGCTTCTCTTGAGAGTTGGTCTGGTACAGGAGCAATCTTAGATGTTCCTAGTATTGTTGGTGGTTACCTAATTGAATCTATTGCCTCAGCATTTACTGATTATTCATCAGTTGAATATCTTAGAATTCCAGATTCTGTTACAACAATTTCTACAAATGCCCTATCTAACATGTCATCGTTAAACACAATAATTATTGGGAGTGGTGTTACGTCTATTGAAGAAGGGGCTTTCGCTGATTCTCTTCCTAAAAACAATCATTCAACTATTTGTTTTATGGGCACGCCTACACAGTGGGCTAATATGGTTTTCGCTTATTTTGAAGAGAATCTTTATGATATTGTTTTCTATTCTGAAACAGAACGTCTTCCTGATACTTATTATTATTGGCATTATGATAGTGATGGTATGACTCCATTAATTTGGGGAGTTGAATAAAGACTTTTAAAAATTTTATTTAAATAAATATTTCTATAATACTTGTCTTTTTCGTTGTCCCCGGTTTTTCATACCTTTTAATAAATAAAGTAGGTGTCCTTGCACAAACGCAATAACGGCGTTCGCTGCAAAGACAATTTGTTATAACCGCCTATACGCCCAGCAAGGGGGCCTATATACAAGATGTATATAAAAGAAAAACTCCCTGCTGTATTTGCAAGGAGTCATCTATTAATATTATGTGTAGACTACACTATCAAGATTATTGCCTCATTCGTTATCAATAGGGTTGTCTTGTTATAAAATTTGTTTTTAATCAACAACGTATGGTAATAACGCCATAAAACGAGCACGTTTTATCGCGGTAGCTAATTCTCTTTGATATTTAGCAGAAGTTCCCGTTACGCGACGTGGAGCGATTTTACCATTTGGGGTAATAAATCTTTGTAATAATTCAACATCTTTGTAATCAATGTATTGAATTTTATTTTTAGTAAAATAACATACCTTTTTACGAGGTCTAACTTTTTTATAAGCCATTAATATTCCTTCCTAATTAAAACGGTAAGTCATCATCAACGATATCAATTGCATCGAGATTTTGACTTTCTTCTTGTACATCGGTTTCAGGTGTTGGTTCTAAATCAACCGTGCCTTTAGGTTCTAAAAATTGTACTGAATCACAAATAACTTCAATAACTTGTGCTTTCGTACCATCTTTACGGTCATAAGTTCTTTGATTTAAGCGTCCTTCAACACCAACTAATGAACCTTTGCGAGTATATTTTGCTGTATTGTCAGCAGCTGCGCCCCAAACTGTACAAGGGATAAAACTTGCGGTTCTTTGTCCGTCTGGTCCTTTTGATCGATTATCAACTGCAAGTGTAAATGAAGCAACTGCTAATTCACTAGCTGTTCTTCTTAATTCTGGATCACGCGTTAAGCGACCAACTAAAACTACTCTATTAATCATAAATTCTTCTCCTTTTGACATTTTATTCTTGTGCTACTGTTACTAAGTGACGTAATACACTAGTATCAATTCTGACTAGTCTTGAAAATTCAAGCAAGGCGGCTTGATTAGTGTTAACTTGAATGACAACGTAATACCCTTTAAGTAAATCGTTAACTGGATAAGCAAAATCTCTTAATCCCCATTCATTAACATCTAAAATTTCACCACCGGTCGAAGTTAAAATAGCGTGTAATTTTTCCATTTCTTCTTTCCGGGCTGCTTCTTCAAGATCGGCCTTTAGAATGTACATAATTTCGTACTTTTTCATTAATTCACCTCCCTATTGGACTTTTGGCTACTACTAACTAGTAGCTGAGAGCTGCGTTTTTAAATTCGCATAGTAATAATAATACATACAATATACAAAGTAAAGTAATTAAAATATGCGCGAGACATCTAAAAACTCAATTATTTAATTGTGTGCACATTTATATATAAGTAAATGTTTTTATTTATCTCTCATACAAGGAAATAAAATAACTTCTCGAATTGAGGTTTGATTAGTAAAAAGCATAATAAGACGATCAATGCCAATACCGATACCTCCAGCAGGAGGCATACCAAATTCTAAAGCTTCTAAAAAATCATGATCCATTTCACTAGCTTCTTCATCGCCTAGTTCTTTAGCTTTAAGTTG
>JAAYJX010000070.1 GCA_012522695.1 Erysipelotrichia bacterium | reverse complement strand
TTACATGGGGTTTTAAATATATTGATGGTGTTACTTTGCATATTGATCAAAGCATATTAGCTAGTATCGGTAATGGTTTAGCATGGCTTTTTTATCCAATGTTAGGAGGAAATTGGTCTTGGGGAGCGACCGTTTCAGCAATTCAAGGATTAATAGCCAAAGAACAAGTTGTTAGTTCTCTTGAAGTTATTGCAGGACTTGAAGGTAGCGGAAAAACATTATTTGAAAGTGGCCTTTTTAGTTTCTTTAATAATTGGAATGCTTATGCATTTATGATATTTAACTTATTTAGCGCTCCGTGTATTGCTGCAATTGCTGCGATGAAAAAAGAACTTGGTTCAACAAAAACAATGGTAAAAGCTATTTTATTTCAAACAGGAATTGCATGGCTTTTAGCTTCGATTGTTGGTGTAATAGGGTGGATTATTGTATGACTATAAATTCGACGGATATTATTATATTAATTGTTGTTGTAATTATTTTAGGCCTTATTGTTTATTTTTCATTAATCCGTAATCGCGATAAAGGGCCTTGTCGAAATTGTGCGCAATTTAATGGAAAAAAAGCTAGTCGGCTCGTACGAGATTATAAAAAAAAGAATAAAACTAAAAGGTAATTCTTTATCAATGTTTTATTCATAAGACAATTTTTAACTATAATATAATGTATGGAAATTAAAAAAGTGGCCCTTGTTTTGCAAGGAGGTGCAGTACGCGGAGCTTTTACAGCCGGCGTTTTAGATGTTTTTCTAGAAAATAAAATTTATTTCCAATATGTTAGCGCCGTTTCAGCCGGCGCTTTAAATGCCTTAAATTATTTATCACAACAAATTGGGCGCTCAAAGTCTTTATTTACTAATGTTATGAGTGATAAAAAATTTATGAACAAAAAATATTTACTAACAAAAAAAACATTATTTAATTTCGATTATTTATTTAATGAGGTAGCTTTAGAAAGGTTACCATTTGACTTTAAAACTTATGAAGAAAATAAAGCTAAATTAATTGTTGTGACAACTTCTTGTGAAAGTGGCCAACCTACTTATCACGAAAAAGACGTTGAAAAACATTTTTTTAAAGCTATTGCAGCAAGTGCATCTTTACCATTTTTTAGCGCACCTATTAAAATTAATAATCAATTTTATCTTGATGGAGGACTTTCAACGCCAATCCCCTTTAAAAAAGCACTAGAAGATGGGTACAAGAAGATTGTTGTAATAACGACTCGTGATAAAAGTTACCGTAAAGATGAAAATAAAAAACAAAAAGAGAAACTATTAAAACTTCTTTATGGAAAATATCCTCGCTTTATTGAGACAACAATTTCTTATCCAAAAACTTATAACATTGAGGCGGATTTACTTGAAAAACTTGAAGACGAAAATACTGCATTTGTCATTCGACCTAAAGAACCTATTTTACTTAAACGAACTGAAAAAAACGAAGTAGAATTAGAAAAGGTTTATTATCGTGGTAGAAAAGCAGGGGAAGAAACTTTGAATGAACTAATAAAGTTTCTTAATGAAAATGAAGTCAAAAAATAAAAAACAATTTACTAAAAGAAGTAAAGATCAAAATTTTATTGTAAAAGAAAATAGTGAATTACTTTCCTTTTTACTTGCAAAAATAACGAATTTATCACGAAATAGTATAAAAAATCTCCTTAAAAATAGACAAATTGCTGTTAATGGAGTTCCTACAACACAATTTAATTTTACACTTGTGAAAGAAGATCTTGTTACAGTTTTAAGCGAAAAATCTTTTTTAAAAGCTAAAATGAATTTGCCAATTATTTATGAAGATGATGATTTTATTGTTATTGATAAGCCACATGATTTATTAAGTGTCCCTAGTGATGATTTGAAAAAAACTAATGTCTATCAAATACTTTCTAATTATGTACAACAAGACAATAAACGCAAAAGGATTTATATTGTTCATCGTCTCGATGAAGGCACATCAGGAGTAATGCTTGTTGCAAAAAATGAAAAAATCCGTAATTTATTGCAAAAAAATTGGAATGAATATGTTATTAAACGTCAATACATTGCCGTTGTTGAAGGACGAGTATTAAAAAAAGAAGAGACACTTAAACATTTTTTAGCTGAAAATCAATTTAACTTGATGTATGTAACAAAAAATCCAAAAGCAGGAAAACAATGTATTACTAAATATAAAGTTCTTCAAAGCAATGAATCTTTTTCAATGCTAGAAGTTGAAATTCTTAGTGGACGTAAAAATCAAATCCGTGTGCAATTAGGTTATATTGGGCACTTTGTCTTGGGTGATGATAAATATGGTCATCCGCCTAATCCCTATAAACGTCTTGCATTACACGCAAGTGAATTATCTTTTTTTCACCCCTTAAAAAAGAAAATGATGTCTTTTAAAAGTCCAATCCCAAAACAATTTAAGATTATCTAGATAGATAATATTGCTATTTTAAGATGATGTTCTTATGGTAATATTATTTTTGGGACTATTTGATGTCATTAACATGGTTACATAAATTTAAATCGGCATTTATTTCTACCTTACCCATGGTAGCGATTGTTTTAATTTTACACTGGACTAATTTAGCACGTATTGATGACAATAAAGATCTTATTATTTTTTTTATTGCTAGCGTTTTAATAATTATTGGTATGGGTCTTTTTACGATGGGTACTGATATAGCGATGACACCCATCGGTGAACATATTGGAGCGTCTATTACAAAACAAAGAAAACTCGGTTTGATGATTTTTCTTTTTTTCTTACTTGGTGCCTTTATTGTTATCGCCGAACCAGATTTACGAGTTTTAGTTACCCAAGTCCCTTTGGGGGATAATTGGTTGCCCTTTATTTCTAACCAGTGGTTAATTATTATATTAATCGGCATTGGGTTTGGTGCATTTATGGTTACAGGCATAATTCGTATCTTATTACAAAAAAATCTTGTTCTCTGGCTTTTTATTTTTTATGGAGTTTTATTTGTTTTAGCCTTAGGTCTAAATTATGTCAACCCATCTTTTATTCCTTTTTCCTTTGACTCTGGCGGTGCTTCAGCAGGGACGATTACCGTACCATTTATTTTAGCTTTAGGCATTGGTATTGCGACAACTAGATCAGGAAAAAAAGTTAATGAAGACGCTTTTGGTCTTATTGCTATTACTTCGATTGGCCCGG
>JAAYJX010000069.1 GCA_012522695.1 Erysipelotrichia bacterium | reverse complement strand
CGACCTTCTTTTGCTTCTTCTTGACCATCTAGCATAACTAAATCACCAGTAAAACCAACAGTTGTATTATTAACAAAAGCCGTGCCGACACCATACATATCAACAGGTACTTTTAATTTAACCCATTCAGCAATTTTATCAACATCAAAGCTACTTGAAACGATTATTTTTACATAATTAAAACCTTCACTATCTAAAGCTTGACGTAAGGCAATAATTAATTCTTTACATACACCGTGAGGATCAAAACCCGAAGTGTCTTTATTAATAAAATAACGATCAATTAAAGATTTGGAAGTATCAACACGAACGGCTTTTAAATCGTCTTTTAAATATCTTGCTAATTTTAAAGAATCATTAACAACATCGTTATTATAATCAATTAAGGCAGTAACTTTTTCTTCAGGGAATGTTTTTTTATATAAATCGGCTGCTAAAAGAATATCTCCTTGACAAATTTGAATTAAAGCGTGTGGCATTGTGCCCATGCCTTTACCACCCCACCAATAACCTTGGGCATCAGTACTTACTTGTGTTAGCCCAGCAACATATGTTGCATAACCATCCCCGACTTGTGTAAGATAATCATCTTGACGATCAGCCATTGAAAAACAAGGCGTACCATTTAGTGTTTTCATTACGCGATGAACGTTTGTAGAAACACTACTTCTTCGTGATAAAATTCCGTCAATGACACTTTCTAAAAATCCAAAATGTTCATATTTGCCAGTAATTTTCAAAACAGGCTCAAGTGGCTTAACGATATCTCCATCATGAAGAGCTTCAATAATTAAATCTTCTGGTTTATAAGCAAAAGTGTGCAAAAGTGCGATAACTTCATCTAAACCACAAACCATAGCGTTTTCTGTTCGTTGAAAAAATTGCATTGTCACAATATGATTTGGATTATATTTCGCAACAATTTCTTGGGCTTTTAAAAAATAATTAGCAGCATAAAAACCTTCTTTTATTTTGTCGCTAAATTGAAAAGTTAAATTCGTTAGGCGACTAATTTTTCCTTCTTTTTTTAAATGAACTTCCTTTTTCATAAAATCACCTCTTAAATATTATTTTTTAAAGATAAGTATTTTTCGTAATTTAAATTTTTAAGTAAATGTAGCAGAACTTTTTTCGCCGCTAAATAATCATCGACATCAATAATTGTACTTGGTGAATGTAAACCACGAGCACAAATACAATGTGTTAAAGTTAAAACGCCAGTTTGCGACTTATGAATTGCCCCGGCATCAGTTCCACCAGTTGAATGGAAATATTGATATTTAACTTTAGTTTCTTTACAAGCTTCTTCTTGCCACTTTAATAGTTTAGGAAAGCCAATCATTGCTCGATCTAAATAACGAATTAAAACACCTTCGCCTAAAACGCCTTCTTCCTCTTTAGAAACAAACGTATCGCGAGCCGGTGAACAATCTAAAACGATTGCTAAGTCAGGTTTAATTAAGTTAGAGGCAGTCGTTGCGCCACGCAAACCTACTTCTTCTTGGACGTTAGCACCTAAATATAAATCAAATGGTAAGGTAACGTTTTCTAATTCATCTAATAAATCAATAATTAAAGCAATACTATAACGATTATCAAACGCTTTCGCAAGTAAGCGTTTTTTCTTATTTAAAATTTGAAATGGCCCATCTAAAATAATTTGATCGCCAAATTTAATATTAGCTTTTTCAGCTTCTTTTTTATTTCGAAAACCAAAATCAAAAGTAATTTGTTTTATAAAATTAGCTGCCTCAGCATTTAAGTGAGGAGCATTTGCAGTAACCGCTCCATAAAATAACTTACCTAAGCTATTTTTAAGAATCGCGCGATGAGCAATCATTGATCGTTCATCAACTCCACCAATTGGGACGACTTTTATTAAACCATTACTTAAAATTTCTTGAGTGATAAAACCGACTTCATCCATATGCCCACTAATCATTACTTTTAAAGAGGAATCAGTTCCTTTTTTGTATGCATAAATCGAACCAAGCTCATCAAAAAGGAGAGGCAATTTTTTTTCTTCAAAATGTTTTTGTAAATAATTTCTTACTTCTTTTTCTTGACCAGAAACACCAATTAATTGTGTTGCCTCTTTTAATAATTGCAATTGTCTTTTTGTTATTTTCATTTTACTTTTCTCCTAGCCTTTAAAAAATATATTGTTTGCCCTAAATGACGAAACTTTTTTTCATAAGCACTTTGTGGAACACTTTCATCTTTAAGAAAGTGCTCGCCGTGATCTTTTATTATAAATTGGCTTAAATTAAAAGTTTCTAATGAATACATATATAAATCATAATTATCGGTTTTAAAAAGAAGTTCACCATCTTCTTTTAGCAAATCATAATAAGCATGAAGTTTTTTTAAAGAGGTCAGACGTCTTTTTTCATGACGGGCTTTTGGCCAAGGATCAGGAAAATTTAAATAAAGATAATCACAAACGTTTTTTGAACAATTTAGGAAAAAATCTTCAACATCACCAACGAAAAGGTAAACATTTTTTAATTCTTTTTCGATGATTTTTTTTAAAGTTATGGCGGCAGCAATTTTAGAAATTTCAATACCAATAAATAAATCATTTGGAGAAAATAATGCACTTTCAACTAGAAAATCACCTTTTCCTGCCCCGATTTCGAAATGAACTTTTTGAAATGAATGATTTAAATCATCAAAGGAAGTAAGAATTAAATGTTCGTTTTCTTTTAAATACGGTTCAGCCCAAGCTTTAAAACGCATTCTCATTTTAAGTTTCCTAATTCGTATATTGCTCGTGCATAAATAATCATTTGTAATTCAAAGTTTTTGATATTAATAAATTCATTTGCATTATGAATATTATTTACTTCATAAGGAAAGGCCGGACCAAAGGCAATCGTATTTTCAGCGTTTTTTGCATAAGTTCCCCCGCCCATCGTAATTGGCTTTGTTTTCTTATCATCACTTTCATCACGATATACATTTAATAAAGTTTTAACTAACTTGGACTTTAATGAAAAAAGCAAAGGAGGTGAATCATAAATGGCTTTTGAAGTAAATCCACTTGCTAAGTCAAAGTTTTTAATACATTCATTGACGTTTGTTTTTTCTGGATAACGAAAATTAACTTTAAGCGTTAGAGTTTTGTTTTGATATTCAATCACGCCTAAATTATAAGTTGTAAGTCCTAAATTTTTACCTTTTTTAAAACCGCCAAATGGCTTACCGTTAAAATCTTTAAAAAGAGAAATGAGTTTTTTAATTTCTTTATTTTGATAAAACTCTGCGTAAGCTTCTAGTGCGAGCAAACCGGCATTTTTACCTTTTTCTGGCATTGATCCATGCGCGCTTACACCACTAAATGTTGCTTCCATAACGTATTGTTCAAGAACTTTGGTTTCGATTTTTCTTGTCTTTTTTAAAAATTCAGCAAATTGTTCATCAGCTAAAAATTGTAAAGTCGCTTGATCAATAACAGAGTTAAAGGCTAAGCCCCCTTTTAAAGAAACGATTTCAGGTAAATTAATGTTTTTTTCACTAATAAAATTAGTAATGCCTTTTTCGCCATAAACTAAAGGAAAAGTCGCATCAGGTGTAAACCCAAAAGTAGGTTGTTCTTTTTTAAGTTGTTCAAAATAATATTTTAGGCAACTAGAGCCTCTTTCCTCATCGCCGCCGACAACTAAGCGAACACGATAATTATTAATCAGATTATTATCTTTAAGTGCTTTAATCGCGTAAAATGCTGCCATTAAAGGTCCTTTATCATCAGTTGCTCCCCGACCATACAAACATCCTTTTTTATAAAAGGGAATAAAAGGGTCTTGCTCCCAGCCATGACCACTAGGAACAACATCAGCGTGAGCAAAAACACTAATAAGTTTATCACCCTTTCCAAACGTTAACTCACTTAAATAATTATCACAACGATCAACTTCAAAGCCGAAAAGTTCACCTAATTCGGCAATATAATTTAGGGCCTTTTTAACACCTTTTCCATATGGTGCACTCGTTGAAATAGTCGCCTGATCATATACTGAATTAATTTTAATTAATTCTTCAAGAGCAATAACTGCGTTTTTATAATAAGGTTTAACAATTTTTGTAAAATCAATTTTGGCCATTTTGTTCTCCTTCTAATTTTTTCTTATTTAAATTTATTTGCTGTAAAATTGGTAAAACGACACTCGGAACAATTATAAATGCTAAAGTGGCCTCTATGAGCATTCCAAACGTTATTAAACCGCCTAAAGCAAAGCCGATATAACGAATTTCGCTTTCAAAAAAGACACTTAATTCAACGCGATAAATAAGAAAGAGCATCGATAAAACTAAAATAGTATGGACGATTGTTAAAAGAAAAGAAATTAAAGGTAAAAAAATACTTTTTTGATAAAGTTTTTTCATTTTTCCTAAAAGCGAAAAAAGTAAACCTGCGATTAGACCAAATAAAAGACGCGGTAAAACCGAAACAAGAGGATTAACGAATAAAAAGTCAATTGTCCCTGGATATGTTGTCGCCTTAATTAAAGAACTAAGACCAAAAAACAACCCATATAAAAGACCGCGTTTCCAACCAAAAAGTCCTGCGCCGATTAAAACGGGAATATGAATTAAAGTAAAAGAAATGGGGCCAACTTGAATATAGCCAACATAAGGTATAAACGTCATTAGTAAAATAATGGCCAAAAACATCGCATCATAAGCAATTTGTTTAATATTATTTGTCATCATTTTTTGCTCTTTCGTTTTTTTCAAATATTTCTTTTAAACCAATGTGAACTAATTTTGCATCATAAGTAAAAGATGGTAATAAATCTTTAACATAAAGCGCATCTCCACCAGTAAGAAGATGTTTTGTTTCATATCCTAATTCTTTTTCAAAAAGTTTAACGAGTCCTTTAATCATTTCACTTGCCCCGTAAAGGGCGCCACTATTTGTGGCATCAAGTGTGTTTTTACCAATTACTTTTTTAGGAGGAGTTAAACTAATACTTAATAGTTGAGCAGCTCGAGAAATAAGGGCATCAACACCAACATAAAGACCTGGATGAAAAGCCGTCCCAACAAAAGCACCTTGCTTATTAATGGCAATAACTTTAATTGCTGTTCCTAAATCAACAATTATTAGAGGTTTACCGTATTTAGATATACCGCCAACACTAACAGCAACTAAATCACTACCTAATTCCAAAGGGTGGTCAATTAAAACGGGCAAGCCTGTTTTGATCCCAGGTCCTAAAATTAAAGTATCCGTTTTACAAACAGTTTTAATAGCTTTTTCAATAACTTTTGTTAAAAGCGGGACGACACTTGCAATAATTGCGCTTTTTATTTGCTTATTACCTATTTTTTTAAATTCACAAAACGAGGTAAAAAGAGTGACATATTCATCTAAGCTTTTATCAACATCGCTTTTTGTCTCAAACGTATATAAAATTTCTTCTTTTTCATAAACGGCAATACTAATTAAAGTGTTACCTATATCAATAGTTAATAACATATTTTTGACCTCCGCTACAATCTTGTCTAACAAGTATCGTGCAAATTTATTATAAGAAACTTTTTTCTTTTTTAATAGAAATATTAAACGACGATATTAATGATTTTATTTTTAACAACAATTATTTTTTTAATTTGCTGACCTTCTAAATGTCTTTTAACACTTTCTAATTGAAGAGCATCTTCTTTTAATTTATCTTCATTTTCATCAAGAGATGCCTCAAGCGTACCACGTAATTTACCATTAATAGAAATAGCAATTGTCACCTTTTCTAAAATGAGTTTATCTTCACTATATGTTGGCCAAGAAGCATAAGTAATTAATTGTTTATAACCTAATAGCGACCATAATTCTTCACCAATAAAGGGACAAACACAAGCAAATAATTTTAAAAAGCCTTCTAAATATGGAAGATATAGTTCATCTTTTGAATAACATTCATTAACAAAAACCATTAATTGAGCAATAGCTGTATTAAATTGCAAAGAGGCAAAATCATCACTTACTTTTTTAATTGTAAAATGATAAACATATTCTAAAGAGCGATTATTTTCAAATGTATGTTTTGCTTTCATTTCTTTTGATGTAAATAAACGATAAACACGTTCGATAAAACGCCTTGCTCCTTCAAGACCGTTTTCCGACCAAGGTAAACTTGCTTCAAGTGGCCCCATAAACATTTCATAAAGACGTAATGTATCAGCTCCATATTTTTCAATCACAGCGTCTGGATTAACAACATT
>JAAYJX010000068.1 GCA_012522695.1 Erysipelotrichia bacterium | reverse complement strand
TAATACAAACTTTGTTTTTAACATCCCCGACAATACTAATAACTTCTGCTTCATTAGGTGAGGGACGACGTTTATCGACAATCGCAAGTTGTGAATTAGGAAGAGAGCTAGCTAAATCACGTCCCCGATGAACACTACCATGATCAGGCGAAACAACGACAACGTCTTCTGAATTAATTTTTAAATCTTTTAATTTTTCTAAATAATAAGCAGCAAATAAATGTGTTGGGGATAAATTATCAACTGGACAAGAGAAAAATCCTTGAATTTGGGGAGTGTGTAAATCAAACGTAATAACGTGCGAAACGCCAACTGTTTTAAGCAAATCAGCAATTAAACGCGCAGAAATAGGCTCTCTTGGTCGAGCAATGCGGTCTTGACGAGAATATCCATAGTATGGACTAACAAGATTTATTTCTTTAGCTTTAGCTTTTTTTATACTATCAATAAAAATCAGTAGCTCCATAATTTTTTCACTTGAAGGCGGAGACATTGATTGAATAATATAAACACTTTTACCACGGACAGAATCTAAGGAACGAGCCATAATTTCACCATCAGCAAAATGTGTTAAGTCAACAGAACCTAAAGGTACATTTAATAGCTCAGCAATTTTCTTTGTTAAAAGAGGGTTAGCCGATAAATTAAAAATAATACATTTTTCGAGCATCATTTAATTGTATCACCAATAAGTTACACTTAATAAGACAATTTGTTTATTAGTTTCTTCTTCACTTAATATTCGCTTAGGATTTACGCTATATCCTTTTTCATCTAAAAGTTTGCTCGCTTCTTCAGAATATATCCAATACCGCAAACCATAATTTTCTAAATTTATTTTTGGATCAGCTTCAAAAATATCATCACCAATATAATAAAGAGTCATGCCTTTTAAAATAAAGTTATGAGGAAAATAATTAATTTCAATTTGTGAAAAACGACAAAAGCGATAAATCGAAAAAAGTTGTCTAAAATAAATTTCTTTAAGGTCTTCTTTTTCTAAAACTTCTAAAGCAGTTGGCTCAAAAAACCGTTCAAAAATTAAAATTAATAATTGGCGATCAAAGCCAATAAGTTTTGGAACATTAATGCCGGCTTTTTGTAATCTTCGATATTTGTCCAAATCGCTTAAGTACGTTGATTCATTTAAATATTCCCGAAAAGACAAAAGACGATCTTTACGACGAGCTAAATATAATTTCATATTTTCGTCTTCAAAAAGAAGGTTTTCTAAAATATATTCATAC
Organism: Erysipelotrichia bacterium; assembly: GCA_012522695.1. Classification (GTDB taxonomy): domain Bacteria; phylum Bacillota_I; class Bacilli_A; order RFN20; family CAG-826; genus UBA1424. Next base: position 3,497 of record JAAYJX010000068.1, on the reverse strand, counting down.
CTTTTTATGATGCGCTTTGTCATATTATTATTATAAAGTTATTCTTTATAAATAGCAAAAATTAATGTTGGATAAATTACTTTTTATATTTTTCTAAAATACGTGGATAATATGCTCGCCAAATTTCTTTAACGTGTTCTTTTGAGTAAAATTCACTAAGGTATTTGGCATCAAGTGAAGCTTTCCTATAAGCTTCTTTATCTTCACTTAAAATTTTAAGTTTATTAGTAAAGTCATCAACATTATGGCCTTTTTCATATTTATGAAACAAAATATCTTCATAAAGTTCAAGATCTCTAAGTAAAAGTGGTTTGTGAGCATTGACAGCTTCTAAAATAGCCATAGGAAATAATTCATTAAATGAAGGCATAAACAAAACATCTGCCATATTGAAAATATCATTCATTTTGTCACGTTTTAAAATACCAGTAAATAAAACGTTTTCAGGTGGATTATCAACAACTTCTTTTAACTCCTTGTAACCATCGGTAATTTTCCCAAAAGAAAAACCTCCCGCCCAAACAAAATACATTTCAGGATGTCTTTTTGCCGTCTCAATAAAATCAAGAACGCCTTTTCGCGTTTGGACTTGTCCAACTCCTAAAACAACAAACTTTTCACGTGGAACTTTGTAAAAATCACGTATTTCCATTCTATTTTCTTCACTAATTAAATGAAATTGCTCTTTTGAAACGTAATTAGGAATGTATGTAATAGCGTCTTCGTTAACGCCTAATTCAATTAAAGGCTTTATAAATATTGGATTAACGACAACAATTTCATTTGCTCTTTTATAAAAGCGAACAACGTATTTTTGTAAAATTTTAAATAATAATTTGGGTAATTTAATTGAGCCTTCAAGTGTGTCTGGCAACATATGTACATAACAAACACTGACGCTTTTTTTATTCATCTTATAAAAATATTGAGGATTAATTGTGTGGACATGAACGATATCATATTTATTTCCACGCCCATTAACACTAACGTCAAAAAGATCATCGCATTCTTTAACAAGAGCAACTTGTTCTAAATAAGCAGAGCCAACACCTTGGCCGTCTACTGAATCGGCTTTTGATAACATATTAATGCTAATTTTCTTCATCTGTTTTCTCCTTTGGTTTTTTAAAAATAATTAGTTTTCGGCTAAGATAATTATATGATAAAACAAATAATGTTTTAAGTGCGAAAAATAAAGAAAATACCCAAAAAGTTATCGACTTTAAATAATTAACACGAAAGTCGTCTGGCCACTTATTTAAATTAATGTCCCATAGCTTTAAACTTAGCGCTTCAAATCCTACCATTAGACCTAATCCGATAAATAAGCCGACAGCGGATAACGCTATAAAAAGGAACTTGTTTTTATTAGAAGAAACATTAATATTTTGATCAACGTTTTGAAAAACCCAAACAATTGATAACAAATAATTAACGATTACACTTACGATAAAGCCACATGTCGTTGCAAGCGCGATGACTAAACCATTAGGCCATATGTCTGGAAGAAAATATGCAACTAAGCTATGTACTACATAATCTAGACCAGTTGCAATGATTCCAACAACAATAAAGCGTAGTATTTCAAATTGAATCTTTTTTTTCTTTTCCATCTTATCGATAAAAGAATAACATAGTTAAATAATTATTGCTTTTAAAAAATAAGCGCTTATTAGAAAAAGATTGTAATAATTTAAAAAAGAGTATAATTATTTAAGTTGATATGATTGAAGAAAACATTCAAGAAGTCGAACCTAAACAAAAGTCATTTAAAGTTAAATTTAACAAGTTTTTAAACTATATTTCCTTAACAACTAGTGGCATGGCAATAGGAATGTTTGCCACACTTATTATTGGCGTTATTATTGAACAAATTGGTAGTCTCACTTCTTTTGATTTTTTAATTGGCATGGCCAAAGTATTAAAAAGCTTAATGGGTGTTGGAATAGGTGTTGGCGTAGCAATGGGTCAAAAAAAATATTCGCCACTAGCGATTATTTCTTTTGGTGTTAGTGGGGCCTTAGCAACCATGGTCGTCTCATTAAGAGATGGCTCATTAGTTTTACCTTTTATTAATGGTGTTCAAACAAATAGCAATCCTTTGATGCCTTATATTGTTGTTCTTATTACAATGTTTTTTTATGATCTTCTTTTTAAAAAGAAAACACCACTAGATTTAATTATTATCCCTTTATTTATTGCGACAATTGCAGCAATTTTCTCATTTTTGCTATGTTTTCCTCTTACTTGGTTTGTTTTTACTCTTGGTAATTTTGTCCAATGGGCAACGACTGTTCAACCTTTGCTTATGGGCAGTATTATCGCGACCGTTATGGGGATGATTTTAACCGCGCCGATTTCAAGTGTAGCTATTGCTGTTGCTATTAATTTAGGTGGTATCGCCGGTGGAGCTGCTGCTGTTGGTTGTAGTGTCCAGATGGTTGGATTTATGATGATGTCAATTCGTGATAATAATGCTGGCAAGGTCATATCTGTTGGAATCGGGACTTCAATGTTACAATTTCAAAACATTATTAAAAAACCAACAATTTGGTTACCGACGATTATTACTTCGGCTTTATTAGGTCCTTTATCAACAATGATTTTTCAACTTCAAACTTCAAAAGAAGGAGCGGGAATGGGGACATGCGCTTTGATTGGTCCTCTTACAACAATTTTAGAAATGCAAGATAATTTGTTAATGGCGATTATCGGCGTTCTTTTATTAATGATAGTTGGTCCTGCCCTTTTCGTTTTTTTAATTGATTTATTATTTAGAAAATTAAATTGGATAAAAAAAGGCGACCTCGCTATTTAAGATCGCCGATTAATTAAAAATGAAAGCTAAAATTTATTTAAATAGTTTTCGAGCGCGAATATAACCACCTGAAAGTTTTGCAACATCGTTTGTTACCGTCATTGCCGATGGATCAATATCTAAAATCATCTTGATAATTTCTTCACTACCGCGTCGATTAGCATAAATAATTAAAATCTTGCGTTTATCAACTTTTCCTTTAGCATCAACTGTCGTTACTCCAAAACCTTTTTCTCTTAAAGCGTTAGCAATCTCAATTGCTTTTGCATCGGATGTAATTGTTTGAACAAGAAGTAAGCCAAAAGCAAGTTTTTCTTCTAAAATAGAACCAATGTATACACCAGCAGCAAAACCAACTCCATAAGCTACACCATTCCAAATATTATCTTCGAGAGTTAGTATAACTCTTGAGGCAATCGCGACCCATAAAAAGATTTCAATTAAAGCTAATAAAACAGAAATTTTTCGATAGCCTTTAACGACTAAAATTTGTCTTAATGTTGCAAGCGAAACTTCAACAATTTTTGCAGTAAAAATAATTATAATGACAAGAATCTTGCCCCACGTTCCCATTGAATCAAATACATCCCACATACTAATTTTTCCTTAATTTATGCAACATAATAATCTTATCTCAAATAACATTAATAAACAATTAAGAAGAACTAAGTTAAAGTGG
>JAAYJX010000067.1 GCA_012522695.1 Erysipelotrichia bacterium | reverse complement strand
TAGTGTTCTACCATTGAACTACGCCTGCGGCTAAATAAGACGCGTTTACTATTATAAAGAAAGATGATGAAATATTCAAGTATGAAAATTTATGATATAATTACTTTTTGAAAGAAAGTAATAATTTAAGTATGAGTATATATGTACAACTAGCAAATTTAATTTTTGAGAATATTAATGAAACCCTTTCTGATTTGGAAAAACTTTATCCACCTCGAAGTTTAGATAAATTAGCAGAAGTAACGCGTTTTGCTCCTTCGCCAACTGGTTTTTTACATACTGGCTCTTTATTTACTGCACTCGTTGCTCATAAAATTGCCAAAGATACGAACGGTGTTTTTTATTTGCGTCTTGAAGACACAGATACAAAACGCGAAATTGAAGGTAGTGGGGAAGAATTAATTCAACAACTTAAAATTTTTAAAATAAATATCGACGAAGGTTATCTTGAAGATGAAGATTTAGGTAAATATGGTCCTTATCGACAAAGCCAAAGAGCGCATATTTATCATATTGTTATTAAATACTTACTTGAAAATAACTTAGCTTATCCTTGTTTTTGTTCAACTGAAGAACTTGATACTTTAAGAAAAACACAAGAAAAACAAAAAGTTGTGACTGGATATTATGGTAAATACGCTAAATGTCGTTATTTATCAGCTGAAGAAGCAATCAAAAAAATTAAAAGTGGTCAACCATATGTTATTCGTTATCGTAGTCATGGTAATCATGAACGTAAAATAACTTTAAGTGATGTTATTCGTGGAGACATTACAATTGCTGAAAATGATTTGGATATCGTTATTTTAAAAGCAGATTTATTACCGACATACCATTTTGCTCATGTCGTTGATGATCATTTTATGCGTACAACATTAGTTATTCGCGGAGAAGAATGGATTTCTTCTTTACCAATTCATATTGAATTATTTAATGCGCTTAAATGGAGCGCACCTAAATATGCTCACCTCCCTCTTATTATGAAACTCGTTGATGGACATAAACATAAATTATCAAAACGTCGTGATCAAGAAGCCGCTGTGACTTATTTTATTGAAGACGGCTATCCTGTTGAAGCTTTAAATGTATATTTAATGTCAATTGCAAATAGTAGTTTTGAACAATGGACTGTCGATCATAATAGTTATGAAATAGAAGACTTTCCTTTTGATATTAAAAAGATGTCACTTGATGGAGCCCTTTTTGACATTGATAAATTAAATTATTTTGCGAAAGAAATTATTGCAAGACTAAAAGCTAATGAATTAGCGACGCGTTCAAAAAGATGGGCTGTTAATTATTCGCCTGAACTTCTTGAACTTATTAATCGTGATTTTATTTATTATGAAAATATTTTAAATATCGAACGCGAAAAAGAAAAACCACGGAAAGATATTGCAAAGTTTAACGACATTTATCGTCAAATTCGCTTCTTTTATCATGATCTTTATTTAGAATTAATTAGTGAAACATTACCTTTTAATGAAACGATAAAAAAAGAAACAATTATTTCTTTCTTAACTTTATTTATTAAGAAAAATGATTATTCCCTTAATAATAGTGATTGGTTTAATGCTTTAAAAGAAATAGCAAGTCAAGTCGGTTTTGCTAGTAGTGCAAAGATTTATAAAAATAACAAAGAAGAATATGTTGGTCATGTTGGCGATGCCGCAGAAATATTACGTATTTCTTTAACGAGTAGTAAAAACGCCCCTAACTTATGGGACATTTTACAATTATTAAAAAAAGAAGAAGTTGATAAACGTCTTAATTTAATTATTAAAAAGTTATCTGAATAAAATCCTATTTTATTATTTTTAACTTATTTATTAAAAAGAGTTAACATAAACGTTGCAATCATTTCAACTTGATTAACTAAAACATCAAAATCAATTTTATCAACTGTATCAAGTGGTGTATGGTAATAGCGATCATCAAAGTGAACAAAAGAAATTGAAACAATTCGCATAGCAGCAAGCCAATAATGGTCGGTCACCGCATAATTACCAAGAATTTGATAATTACTAATATCGTATTGTTCTAAAGTTGAAGTTAATAATTTTGTAGCCGAACCATAATTTCCATAAATTTCTAATGGATAAGCCGCGCCTCCGCCAATCATATCAAGATTAAAGCTACCTCTTGTATTTGCTTTATCGCCAACCATATTAGTTGAATAATAACGACTACCAAATAAACCAGCTTCTTCGCCGTTATAAGCAATAAAAATAACATTTTTTGTTAATTTGCTTTCATTTTCTTTATAAACACGAGCCAGTTCTAATATACTTGATAAACCCGAGGCATTATCTAAGGCTCCAGCATAATAGCCACCTTCTTCTTCATCAAAGCGACCTAGATGGTCAAGATGAGCCGAAACAATAATATTTTGTTTTGCTCCAACGTCTAAAATTCCAATTACGTTATTTACTTCTTTTTGTTCAATGTCCATCTCATATGACATCGAAAGTTGATTAATATTATTGTTAATCTTTGAAATTAAATTTGTATAAGTTGCTTCTTTAGCCCATAAAAGTAAGAAGTCAGTTTCATCAAACATATCACCTTGACCAAATTCAATTTGTGGATAAGTTGTGCCTTGGTCTTTAATAATAATTCCTAAAGCATCGGCGGCTTTTAAATTGTTTAAAAGGTTTATTGTCAATTCATCAACTAAAACAACACGGTTTTTATAATTTGAACTTTCCCCTCCAACATATTGAATTAAAGGTGCGTTTGCACTAAAGGCGCGTGGAGAATAAAACCAAGTATTTGAAGATGTACGTCCATAAAAGAAACTAAAGTCATAACTATAACGATATTTTTGAGAAGTCGTTTTTGCAACATTAGACATTTCAAAGGAAAAATATTGTTTAAAGATGCGCGTATGATCTTGGATGTATGGTTGCAAATAACTACCATCTTCACTATATGGTTTTAAACCAATGTCCTCAAAATAATTACTAACATAATGACAAGCTTCTAAATTAGTCGCACTGCCAGAAGCACGTCCTCCTATTTCAGGACCTGCTAAATAAGTTAAATGCTCTTCAATTAAGTTTGGATCTAATTGACCATCAATATTATTTATCGGAGTAGTATCTTCATCGCCACTTGTAGTATCACTATTACTTGTATCATTGCTTGAAGTATCATTGGTTGTTACTGATGAAGTATCGCCGGTTGTTATTGTCGAGTCGTCATCAGTCGTAGTTAAATCATCAGTCGAAGTTATATTTGTATCTGAACTAGTTGTTGAATAATCTGGAAAAAGATTACAACTTGATAAAACAAAAAGAAAACTTAATGAAGCTATGAGTAATTTATATTTTTTCATCTTTGCGCCACCTTTAGTAAATAT
>JAAYJX010000007.1 GCA_012522695.1 Erysipelotrichia bacterium | reverse complement strand
CGTCGTGGTTTACTTTTAGCGGTTGGCAAAAGACGCTCATTATTAAACTATTTAAGTCGAACTGATTATGATGCTTATGTCGATTTGATTCAAAAACTTGGCTTAAGAAAGTAAATTCTCAACAGAAAACCGCTTAATGCGGTTTTTTTAATAAAATCTCTACTTAATTTTATATCTTTATGATATAATTATTTACTGTTAGAAAGAAAAGAAAAAAAGAGAAAAATGAAAAAAGTATTTGAAGAACAATTTAGAGGACGTATTTTAAGAATTGAAGTTGGCGAATTAGCCAAACAAGCAGACGGAGCTTGCTTAATCCGTTATGGCGATACGGCTGTTTTAACAACTGCGGTCGCAAGTAAAAATCCAAAAGATAGTGATTTCTTCCCCTTAACGATTGGGTATGAAGAAAAACAATATGCCGTTGGTAAAATTCCTGGTTCGTTTTTACGTCGAGAGGGACGGCCAAGTGAACATGCAACTTTAACCGCTCGTTTAATTGATCGGCCGATTCGTCCGATGTTTGCTGAAGGATTTCGTAATGAAGTCCAAGTCGTTAATACAGTTTTAAGTGTAGATTTAAATAACACTCCTGAAATGTCGGCAATGTTTGGTTCATCCTTAGCCTTAAGTATTAGTAACATCCCTTTTGATGGTCCAATTGCTGGTGTTCACGTTGGTCGAGTTAATGGTCAATTTATTATTAATCCGACAATTGAAGAAACTGAATTATCTGATTTACATTTAACAGTTGCTGGGACAAAAGAAGCTATTAATATGGTTGAAGCCGGCGCGAAAGAAATTAGTGAAGAAGAAATGCTTGAAGCTTTAATGTTTGGTCATGAAGCAATTAAAGAATTATGCTTAATTCAAGACAAAATTATTAAAGAAGTTGGTGTTAGTAAACGTGAAATTGAACTTTATCAAGTTGATGAAGAAATTAAAAAAGATGTTTTGCATAAATCTGAACAACGTTTAATTAAAGCAATTTCAATTTTTGATAAATTAGAAAGACAAAATGCGATTGACGATATTCAGCAAGAAGTTTTAGATGAATATGAAGCTAAACCATATGTTAATGAAAAAGAAACAAAATTAACTCTAAGAATGGTTAAAGACGTTTTAGAAGGTGTTGTTGAAAAAGAAGTTCGTCGTCTTATCACTGTTGATAAAGTGCGTCCTGATGGTCGCGGCGTTAAGGAAATTCGCCCCCTTGATGCACAAGTTGATTTACTCGCACGTGCCCATGGCTCGGGCCTTTTTACACGCGGACAAACACAAGTTTTATCAGTGACGACACTCGGCGCTTTAAAAGATGAACAAATTATTGATAATTTAACTGTTGAAGATACAAGACGTTTTATTCATCATTATAATTTCCCACCTTATTCGGTTGGTGAAGTTGGGCGGATGGGTAGTCCAGGTCGCAGAGAAATTGGTCATGGAGCTTTAGCAGAAAGAGCTTTAAGTTATGTCATTCCAACTGAAGAAGAATTTCCTTATACAATTCGCGTTGTTAGCGAAGTTTTAGAATCAAATGGTTCATCTTCACAAGCTAGTATTTGTGCAAGTTGTATGTCACTAATGGCCGCGGGTGTTCCAATTAAAAACTTAGTAAGCGGGATTGCGATGGGGTTAGTTAGTTCTGGACCTCTTGATGGTAAACATGCTTATACGATTTTAACTGACATTCAAGGTTTAGAAGATCATTTCGGTGATATGGACTTTAAAGTTGCTGGGACTGATTTAGGTATTACAGCCTTACAAATGGATATTAAAATTCGTGGGATTACAAAAGAAGTTTTAAAAGAAGCCCTTAATGAAGCTAAAGGAGCACGTAAAGTTATTCGTGAAGCTATGCTCCAAGCTATTAGCGAGCCTCGTTTAGAAGTTTCAAAATACGCTCCAAAGCTTGATAAAATGCAAATTGATATTGATAAGATTCGTGACGTTATCGGCTCAGGCGGTAAAGTTATTAACGACATTATTGCTAAGTGTGATGATATTAAGATTGATATTAACGATGATGGTTTTATCGTTTTATATCATATGGACCGCAAAGTTATAAATAAAGCTAAACAAATGATTGAAGATATCGTTCGTGTTGCCAAAGTTGGTGAAGTTTTTGAAGGAACAGTAACACGGATTGAAGATTATGGATGTTTCGTTCATCTTTTTGGTAATGTTGATGGTTTATGTCACGTTTCGCGATTAGCTTGGCGATACGTTGAAAAAGCAAGTGATGTTGTTAAACTTAATCAAAAATTAAAAGTCGTTGTTAGTGAAATTGATAATTTTGGTAAAGTTAAAGTTTCGCATCGTGAGTTTTTAGAAAAACCTGCTGATTATGTTGAACGTCCGGAACGAGGAGGCCATCCTCGTCAAGGAAGTAAAAAACCATTTCGTAAATAATTTAGGAGTTAAATAAGTGAAAGATGTCATTGTCATCGGCGCTGGCGTCATTGGCGCGCTGCTTGCCCGCGAATTAGCGAAATATGAATTAGATGTTTTAGTTATTGATAAAGAAAGTGACGTTGGAAATGAGACGACGATGGCGAATTCTGCCATCATTCATTCTGGTTATGATCCCAAACCCGGTACTTTAAAAGCGCGTTTTAATGTTTTAGGTAATCAAATGTTTCCTAAATTATGTGAAGAACTAGACGTTGATTTAAAAAATAATGGTAGTTTAACAATTGCCTTAAGTGAAGAAGAAATACCTGCTTTATTAAAATTAAGAAAAATTGCTCTTTTAAATGGTGTTAAAGTTGAACTTTTAACACCAATAGAAGTTTTTGAAAAAGAACCGCTTTTATCAAAAGATGTCCAAGGTGCTTTATTTGCGCCAACGGCGATGATCGTTGACCCTTTTAACCTTGTGGCTCATGCTTTAGAAAACGCAGTTGATAATGGTGTTATTCTTCATCTGAATGAAGAAGTTAAAAATATTCAATTTATCAAAGAAAAAAATCATTATGAAGTTATGACATCTAATAATACTTATCAATCTAAAGTCATTTTAAATGCTGCTGGTTTATATAGTGATAAAATTGCCAAGATGGTTGATGAAATTGATTTTGAAATTACCCCACGAAAAGGTGAATATTTAATTTTAGATCATTTTGATCAATATTTAGAAAAAAGATTTTTAACACATACAATTTTTCCAATGCCATCAAAAAAAGGTAAAGGTATTTTACTTTCACCGACGACTTCAGGTAATTATATTGTTGGACCAAGTTCACATTTTGTTAGTGATCGCAGTGATTTTTCAACTTCGAAAGAAACAATTAGCGAAGTGCAACTTGCAGCTAAAAAACTTATCCCAAGCGTCCCTTTTAAAGAAGTGATCCGAACTTTTAGTGGCTTAAGAGCTTCTTCAACAAGAGGTGATTTTATTATCGAACCTCTTAAAAATCATCCTTCTTTTATTAATCTTGCCGGGATTGATTCTCCTGGTTTAGCCGCTTCGCCTGCTATTGCTGATTATGTTGTTAATGATTTAGTTAAGGGCCTTTTAACATTAAAAGTAAAAAAAGATTTTAATCCGTATGTTCGTAAATATCCACGCCTTAAAAAAATGAGCGTCAGAGAAAGAAATGAATTAATTAAAAAAGATGCTGCTTTTGGTCGGATTATTTGTAATTGTGAAAAAGTAACTTTAGGCGAATTAAACGATTTAATGTCGAGGTCTTTACCAATTTTGAGTGTGAAGGCAATTAAAAAACGTTTAAGAATTGGCTTTGGAAAATGTCAAGGTGGCTTTTGCCAACCATTTATTGTTAAGTATTTAAGTAATTACTACAACATCGACATTAGTGAAGTAAAATACGATAAAGTTGGCTCAAACATTATTAAATGTTCAACGAAAGGATGTCGGCTATGACAAATTATGATTTAGTAATCATCGGCGGAGGTTCAGCCGGTATGGCCGCAGCGATTAGTGCTTATGATGAAGGCTTAAAAGATATTATTATTTTAGAAAAAGGCTGGCAATTAGGCGGGATTTTAAGCCAATGCATTCATAGTGGCTTTGGTTTAGAAGAATTTAAAGCCCAATTAACTGGCCCTGAATTTATGGCGCGTTTAGTCGATGAAGTTAAACAAAGAAAAATTGAAGTGAAATATTTTTCTAATGTTATTAATTTAACGAAAGATAAAGTTGTCACTTACTCAAATAGTGCTGAAGGTGTTGTTGAAATAAAAGCGAAAGCCGTCATTTTAGCAACTGGATGTTATGAACGTAATGCTGGCGCAATTATGATTCCAGGTGATCGACCTAGCGGGATTATTACAGCTGGTACAGCTCAACTTTATTTAAATGAATATGGCGCTTTAGTTGGTAAAAGAATTTTCATTTTAGGAAGCGGCGATATTGGTCTTATTATGGCAAGACGCTTAACTCTTGAAGGTGCAAAAGTTTTAGGTGTTAGTGAAATAATGCCATATAGTAATGGCCTTAATCGTAATATTGTCCAATGTCTTCATGACTTTGATATACCTCTATATTTATCTCACACGGTAACAAAAACAATTGGTAAAACACATCTTGAAGCAATTGAAATATCTCAGGTTGATGAAAATTTTCAACCAATTAAAGGTAGTGAAAAACATTTTGAAGTTGATACGTTACTTCTTTCAATTGGCTTAATTCCAAGTAATGATTTATTTCGTGATTTAGATTTACCTGCGTCAAGTGCTCGCGGGGCAATTGTTGATGAACATTATATGTCAGAAATTCCCGGCTTATTTTCTTGTGGTAATGTCCTTCATGTTCATGATTTAGCAGATTATGTTGTTGCTGAGGCGCGTTCATGTGGGAAAGGCGTTGCCTCTTATATCCGTGGTGAGCTTAAACTTGATGGACCAAGATTTAAATTAATTGCTGGTGAAAATATTTTATATGTTATGCCGCATTTTGTTCGTCTAGATAATTTAGAAACACATGTAACGATTAAATTTCGTGTTAATAGGCCTTTAGAAAAGCAAGTTATTAATTTTACATTTAATGGTGAAATTATTCGTAAAATTAATATGCCGTTTATTAATCCAAGTGAAATGCAAAAAGTTCGTTTAGCTAAAAATCTTTTTAATACACATGAGGGCGAATTAGTTATTAGTTGTGAGGAGCGAAAATGAAAAAAGAATTAATTTGTATTTTATGTCCAAAAGGATGTCGACTAACTGTTGATGAAAATTTAAATGTTAGTGGTAACTTTTGCCCTAGAGGTATTCCTTATGCTCAAAGTGAATTAACGATGCCGATGCGTTTATTAACTTCAACAGTTGCGATTAATAGTAAACATACGATTCGCTTAAGTGTTAAAACGAGCGCGCCGATTCCAAAAGATAAAATGTTTGAATGTATGAACGCGCTTGATGGGCACGTCTTTAATCCGCCCGTGCATATTGGTGATGTTATTTTGTATAATATATGTAATACCGGTGTTGATGTTGTTGCAACAATGGATATAAAGGAGTAAAGATGAAAGTCTTAATCGCAAGTGATATTCACGGCTCAATTTTACATATGAAACGCTTAGAAAAAGCTTTTTTAAAACATAAAGTTGACCAAATTATTTTACTCGGCGATTTACTCTACATTGGACCACGTAATAAAATGCATCTTTTTTATCGACCCGAAAAAGTTATGCATCTTCTTAATAAATGGGCCTCAAAGATTAAAGCTGTTTTAGGTAATTGTGATAGTGAAATTGATCAAGCTGTCTTACATTTTTCTTTACCTAAAAGACAAACGATTAAAGTAAATAATTATCGCCTTCATTTAATGCATGGTCATGACTTTGATTTACAACCATTTAAAATTATTGATGGTGATTTAGTTTTCTTTGGACATACGCATCAAGTCCATTTAGAAAAAAAAGATAATTATTTTCTTTTTAATCCTGGCTCAATTACTTATCCTAAAGGTAAAGAACCACATACTTATATGCTTTTATGTAATGATAAAATTGAATTATATAACTTAAATAATAAACTTTTGGAAAGTTTTGACTTAAAATAGGTGAAAAAGATGGATGAAAAAATTCGCGTTGTTTCCTTAGGCGGTCTTGATGAAGATGGCAAAAATTTATGCGTTGTTGAAATTGATGAAGAAATTTTTGTTTTAGAAAGCGGTGTCCGTTTTCCTGATAAAACAATGCCAGGGATTGATTATTTAATTTCTAATTTTGATTATTTAAAAGATCATCGCTCAAAAGTTCGTGCCTACATCTTAACGCATGGCCATGATGATGAAATTGGTGCGATTCCTTATATGTATAAACACGTACCTGCGCCGATATATGGTAGTGATGTGACACTTAAACTTTTAAAATCATTTTGTGAACATATTCGCTTTGACCATTCGCTTTTAGATTTGCGCGTTGTTAAGCCAACGAGTGATGTTTATATTGATGGTCGCCTTGTTCACTTTTTTCATACAGCTCATAATATTGCTGAATCAATGGGTGTAGCAATTACGACTTCGTTAGGTAATATTGTTTTTACAGGTGATTATGTCGTTGAAAATAATGCGACGAAAGACTACCTTCACGATATGAATGCGATTGCGCGGATTGCTGAACGCGAAACGCTTTTATTAATGACGGAATCTTCATATGCTGATCGTCTTGGTTATACAGCCCCTAAATATAAATTAACGCCGCTTTTAAATCATTTTATGAGTGAAGTTAACGGACGTCTTTTTGTATCTTTATTTTCGCAAAACTTTTATAATATTGATGAAGTTATTGCGTTAGCAATAAAATATAAGAAAAAAATTGTTTTTTATGACCAAGAAACATCCGGTCTATTTTATAATTTACAACAAGTTAATCAACTCCTTATCCCTAAAGCTAATTATGTTGATTTAGCTGATCTTAATCGGATTAGAGCGAGTGAAACTTTAGTTTTAATGCTCGGTTATGGTGACCGTCTTTATAAAAAAATAATTGCCCTAGCTAATTCACTTCAAGAAGATCGACGCCTTGATTTAGTAAATAGCGATGCTTATTTTGTTGCCGCTCCTCCTTCAAGTAATGTTGAAGTTATTGCCACCGAAGCAATTGATGATTTATATCGTAGTGGTGTTAAGGTTAAAAACTTAACGAGAAAAGATATTTTAAAAATGCATGCCTCTGAAGAAGATTTAAAAATGATTATCGCGACACTTAAACCTAAATATTATTTGCCGCTTAAAGGTAGTTACCGTCATTTGCTTGCTAATGCTCAACTCGCCTTAAGTATGGGTTTAAATTTTAGCCATCAAAACGTTTTTGTCTTAGATAATGGGATTGTTTTAGAAATAAATAAAGAACGAGCACGGATTTTACCTGATTTAGTTAAAACCGGTGATTTAATTATTGATGGTAAAGGTGTTGGTGATGTTGAAAGTCATGTTATTAGTGAAAGACAAAAACTTAGTGATGACGGTGTTATTCTTTTAGGAGCAACGATCTCTTTTAAAACAAAAGAAATTATTGCCGGTCCTGATGTGCAAATTCGTGGCTTTGTCTTTTTAAAAGATGCTGATTCTATTTTACGGGAAATTATTAAAATTTTTGTGCAAACAATTGAAGAAGCCTTTATTAATAACGAACAAAACTTACTAACAACGGAAAATCTTGTGAGTGAAAACGTTTTAAAATATGTGCGCCGTGTTTCACGGAAAAGCCCGCTAATTATTCCGACAATTTTTCGTTTATAAAATTTAGTAATTAAAAAGGTGAATAAATAAAAAAAGTATGAGAAAAAGAAAAAATCTTCAACCGATAAAAAAAGAAACGATGCTCATTAGTATTGGCTTGATGATTATTTTAATTTCATTAATTGCTTTTTTAATGCCGATTCCTGAAAAAACAAGAGTTTTAATTGTCTTTGTTTTAAAAGCTTTCGGCGTTGTTGGCTTTTGGCTTTTTTTCTTAGGCGTTTTCTTATTTGGTTTATTTCTTGTTTTTCAAAAAAAATTAATAAATTTGAAGTTTAATATTTCTTTAGTCGGAATCTTTTTAGCGATTTTTGCGTTTTTAGCTTTAGTTACTTATGTTTTAACACTAGAAAGTAAAACATTTAATTACGAAAATATTCAAGACTATGTAACGACAATATTACATAATGATAACCTTATTAAATATGATGTAACAACAAGTGGGGGACTGATTGGTTTTTACTTTGTTGCGACGCTTAATTATTTATCTTTTCCCGGTGGCTTAGCTACTGCTAGTCTTTTATTTTTAGGTGGTTTAATTATTATTTTTAGGAACCCGATTATAAAACTTTTTAAATTAATCAAACAAAAACACCTTAGCCATAAAAAGGAAAAAGAATATTATTCACAAATATCAAAAGATAATGAACCAAAAGAAAGTCATTCGGCATTTATTGGTAAAGAAAATAAAGAACTTTTACTAAATGATGATTTTACTTTTAAACGTCCAAAAAGTGATGAAAATGATTCACCTTTTAAAACCGTTTTAGTAAGTGAAGAAGGTTTAAAAAGACCTGTTTTTCAGGCTGGTGATCAAGAAGTTATCTCCCAAAGAAAACCAAGTTTAGAAAAGCCCCATCTTGATGTTAATGAAGAAAAATTAATGACTAAGGAAGTTGAGGTTTTAGAAGATTTAGAAACTGAAACAATATTAGAAAGTACTCCTATTAAAAAACAAATTGAAGAGCCGAAAAAGAAAACAGTTTCGCCAACAATAGTTAAACAAGAAGTCGTTGAAGAAGTTATCGTAAGTGATAAATATGTCCGTCCAAGTTTTATTTTTCCTTCGCTTGATTTATTAGATTATCATGAATCGATGGAAACATTACGTAAAAATGAGATGAGTACGAATGAACGTTTAATTTTAATTAATACGATTTTTGAAGATTTAAAAATTGGCGCAAGTGCCATCTCTTACACGATTGGCCCAAGTGTGACGCGCTTTGATATTCAAATGGAAAAAGGTACGTCATTAAATACAATTTCCCGTTATATTGATGATATTTCTTCGCGTTTAGGCGGGATTCGCGCTCGTTTTGAACCAATCGTTAGTGGCAAGATGACTTCTGGACTTGAAATTCAAAATGATTATCGTAGTAATGTTGGGCTTAAAGAATCGTTAAAAGAAATGCCAACTGGCGGACGTCTTAACCGTGACATACCACTAGGCAAAAGTATTTCTGGTCAACTTCTTTCTGTTAATATTGACGACTTACCGCATATGTTAGTTGCCGGTGTAACTGGGAGTGGAAAATCTATTTTTGTTCATTCACTTATTACGACTTTAATTATGCGTAATCATCCTGATGAATTAAAACTAATGATTATTGATCCAAAGCGTGTTGAACTTGCCCATTATGAAGATTTACCACATTTACTTTGTCCATTAATTACGGAGATGACGCAAGCTAAAGTTGCTTTTGATCGCTTAGTCGATGAGATGGAAAATCGTTATGTTTTATTTCAAGAAAAACGTGTTACAAAAATTTCTGAATATAATCGCTTAATGAATCAAGAAGAAAAAGCTCCTTTACCTTATATTGTTGTTTTTGTTGATGAGTTTGCTGATTTAAATGATACTGTTCGTGATATTCATGAACCTGTCATTCGAATTGCCCAAAAAGCTCGGGCTGCAGGTATTCATCTTTTTATTTCAACACAAAGACCAACGACTGATGTTATTAAACCACGGATTAAATCAAACTTACCAGCTCATGTTGCCTTGATGATGAATAACTTTACTGATTCAACGACAATTATTGGTAAACAAGGAGCGGAAAAATTACTTGGTAATGGTGATATGCTCATTGAAATTCCGATTATTTCACGAACTTCAAATCCCCGTTTACAAGGTTGTTTTGTTAGTTTAGATGAAATTAAAAGAGTCGTTGATTTTATTAAAAAGCAATTACCGCCAAGTTACCATGAAGACTTTATAAATCTTGATGAAGTTTTTGAAGATTTTCATAAAGCAAGTAATCAAGAATCAATTACATCATCAAAAGAACTTGCCGAAAATGAAATTTATAAATTAGTTGCTAGTGATATGATTGAACGCGGATTTATTTCAATTAGTTACATCCAGCGTAATTACGGTGTTGGTTTTCCTCGGGCTGGTCGCATTTTTGCACGTTTACAAAAAGATGGCCTTGTCGCGAATGAGCCAAGTAGTCAAAAGGGCTGTGAAGTTTTAATTAAAAGTGTTAGCCAAATACCTGGCTATAATGAAGAGGAGTAAAAGATGGCTATTGGTGTCGATCTTGTTGATTTAAGAAGAATTAGTAATCCTGATCGTCTTGCTAAAAAAGTTTTAAGTGAAAATGAATTAAAACTTTACGAAAGTCGAGACGACAAAGTAAATTTCTTAGGTGGACGTTTTGCCGCTAAAGAAGCTTTTTTAAAAGCTTTAGGCCAAGGATTAGGCCAAATACCTTTACAAAGTATTGAAGTATTATATCGCGGGCTTAATCAAGCTCCTTATATTTTTTATCAAAATGTCGAATATGATGTTTCAATATCTCATGATGGAGACTACGCGATTGCTGTTGTTTGTATATAATTAAATGAAACGCCAAGTAAAAGCCTTTTTAATTAACGCTTATGAAATTAAAGTTGATGTCTTCCCTTTAACTAATTTAGATGATGTTCAATTTTATTTATATGTAGATCAAAACAAATTAGGTTTACTCCCAATTAACGTTCACCAAAAAAGTCAACATGAACATTATTTTATTTTAAGTTTAAAAGAAGAAATTGTTTTAGGACATTTATATCAAATTTATTGTTCTTATTTAGATTTTATAAATTTAGATGTTAGTGCCTTAGCACAAGAAAAAAACTTTGATGATTTATATGCTTATGATGGTGATGATTTAGGTTCAATTTATTATCCTCTTAAGACGACTTTTGCTTTATGGGCGCCACTAGCTTCAAGTGTAACTTTAAAATATTATTATCGTCGTAAATGGCATAAAGAAGTAATGAAGCGGACAGATCGCGGTGTATATCGCTTAGAAATTAAAGGTAATTTAGATGGTGTTTCATATTTATATGAAGTTGTGAATAATGGTCAAGTCGTTAGTGTTAGTGACCCTTATGCTAAACTTTCTTTATTAAACAATAAAGCTTCGGTCGTTTGTAATTTTAAAAAAGTTGATATTTCATTTAATGATAAATATTTGCCGCCTTTTAAAAAATATACTGAAGCAATTATTTATGAAGCTCATGTTCGTGATTTAACGATTCATAGTGATACGAATATTGTGCATAAAGGAACTTTTAAGGGTTTAGGTGAAAAAGGTCGCACGAATAAAAATTTACATCCTGTTGGTTTTGATTATATTAAGCAATTAGGTATTACACATTTACAACTTTTACCAATTTTTGATTATCAAACGGTTGATGAAGAAGATCCTTTAAGTAGTTATAATTGGGGATATGATCCGAGCCAATATTTTGTTTTAGAAGGTAGTTATGGCTCAAATCCTAAAGACCCATATTCGCGTTTAAGAGATTTAAAAAAATTAGTCGCGGCTTTTCATAAAGAAGGTATTCGCATTATTATGGATACTGTTTTTAATCACGTTTATGAATATAAGACGTCAGTTTTTGAAAAGATAGTTCCTAATTATTATTTTCGTTATGAAGTTGATGGACGGCGCGCTAATCGTTCGGCTTGTGGTAATGATTTAGCAAGTGAAAGAAAAATGGTGCGCAAACTAATTGTTGATGCAAGTGTTTATTATGTTAAACAATTTGGGATTGACGGCTTTCGTTATGACTTAATGGGTTTAATTGATTTAGAAACAATTCAATTAGTTGAAAAAGAAGTTTTAAAAATTAAAAAAGACTTTTTCTTTTTAGGTGAAGGTTGGCAAATGGCTGATGAAATAAATTCATCTTTTTTATATGCCTCCTTAACAAATGCACTGACGATGCCTAAAACGGCTTTTTTTAATGATTGGTATCGTGACATTTTAAAAGGACCGACCCATAACGGCAAGATGACAAAAAGAGGATATTTAACAGATGACTTTAGTGACGTTAGAGCGTTTAGTTATTTATTTTCAGGTTCTTCATATGAAAAGTTTTTAACAAGACGCTTCCTTTCACCAAATCAATCAATTAATTATGTTGAATGTCATGATAATGAAACACTTTTTGATAAAATAAACGCGACACATCATGAAGAAAGTCTTGAAGCAAAACTTGAAAGAGTCAAAATGATTAACGCGGTTGTTGGTTTTTCTTTTGGTGTCCCATTTTTTCATATGGGTCAAGAAATTGGTTTAAGTAAAAACGATCATCAAAATTCTTATATGGCAGGTGATCATATAAATATGATGGATTATCACCTTCTTGATGAACGTCTTTCTTTATTAAAACATTTTATTGATGTTGTTAAAATACGTAAGAAGTTAACTTTTTTTCATGAAGATGACCCAAAGCAAATTTTTAAAATGATGACGTTTAAACGTCTTGATCATAACGCTGTTAAAATAACTTATGATTTATCATCCTATGAAACGCCATATAAAGACTTTTTAATGTTTATTAATCCTTCAAATGAAACAATTTATTATACTTTAGACGATTATTACCAACTTTTATTTTCTAATAGCGGTGATGTTTTAGCTAGTGAAACGTATGTTAAACACGGAATGATTAAACCATCAACTTTAGTTATTCTCGTTTTGAAAAAAATAAATGAGAATAATTTTTACTAGACAAAGTTTAAAATGAGAAAAGAGGAGGGCTTTAAAATGATTTCAGACGTCTTTTTAACTGGCCGCATAACAAAAGTTTTAAACAAAACGACACGTTATGTTGAAGTTGAACGTTTAGTTCCTGATCAAGGTAAATATGTCGTCGACAACATTCCTGTTAGTTTTTGGAACAAAGAACCTAATTCTTTTTTTATGAAACTAAACGAAGGAACACTTATTGTCTTGCGTGGGCGTATACAAAACGAGGAACAATTTGGTATTATTGTAATAGCCGAACAATTAGCAGTTTTAGGCGAAAAAAGTTTACAACCACAAGGAGGATAAAATCTGTTTAAGTTTTTACGCATTATTTTTGTTGTTGGACCGCGTTTTATTTATTCTTATTTTACGTGGTTTTTAAGATATGCGCGAAATCCTCACAAATATCCAATTGAAAAAAGATATGAACGTGTTCGTTCTTTTGTTACATTTCTTTTAAAACATTTCCGTGTCGATTATCAAATAAAAGGTTATGAACATATTTTAAATCAAGAAAAACCTTTTGTTTTATATGTTAATCATTATAGTAATTTTGATCCTCTTGTTTTAGTTGCACTTTCAAAACGTCCAATTTCTTTTGTGGCGAAGCGTGAAACGCTTAAATTCCCATTAGTTGGTAAAGCAATTAAAATCTTAGATAGTGTGACGATTGATCGTGATGACTTGCGTTCACAAGTTGAAGCTTTTGAAAAAACGATTGAGCAAATTAAATTAGGTCGTGACGTTGTTATTTTTCCAGAAGGGACAAGAAACCGTCGCAAAGATAATGTAATTGGTGAATTTAAACCTGGTTCTTTTAAACTTTCTTATCGAACCGGCGCGACAATTATTCCTTGTGCTCTTTATGGCACAACTAGACCACTAGATATTAAAGTGCGACTTAAAAAATATCCACTTTGGCTGACGTTTTTTAAACCAATTGAGAAAGAAGAATATTTACAATATAATACAGTTTCACTTGCTCCAAAAATTCATAAACTCGTTAGTGATGAAATAGCTAACTTTATTAAAGAAGATCAAAAATACCTTTTAGATTTAAAAACAAAAAAGAAAAAGAAGTAGTTAATATTTAAATACTCGTAAACCTTTTGGTAAAAGATTTTTGACAACACCGTTTTGAACTTTGCAAAAGCTTATATTTAAGCCTTCATATGAAAGTAAGTAATATCCATTAGCGACCTTAGTTTGTAGTTGTTCGCCTCTAAAATATTTCTTAAATTGTTCATAAGTTAAGGTGGTGCTTTGCTGTGCACTTAAATATCGACTTAAATGATGATGAGGAATTAAATCTTTACCTTTTAAGGTAAAACATTTTAAGCCTTGCCTCATTATATTATAATTTTTATTTATAAAAAACGTTGGTAAACTATATAAATCATTTGCATGCCAGTAATTATAACGTTCACTTAGTTCATATTTTTTTAACGTTTTAAGATGTTCATTAATTTGTTGAAAAGGCTTTTGTTTATTTTTAGATAAAAGACCCGGTTTTTTAACTTTACAAATAAATTGACCTTCACCTTGAAAAAGGTGTGGCAATAAATA
Organism: Erysipelotrichia bacterium; assembly: GCA_012522695.1. GTDB lineage: Bacteria > Bacillota_I > Bacilli_A > RFN20 > CAG-826 > UBA1424. The sequence goes on along the minus strand of JAAYJX010000007.1, from coordinate 12,652 downwards.
ATAAGCTTTATTTAAATGCTTACTTTCATATAGTAGTTCACTTTTTTCTAAAGGTAATAAAAAAGCATTAGTCGTTTGAAGTAAAGATAAAATAACTTCTTCATTTTCTTGGATTGCAAATGAACAAGTCGTATAAAGAAGTTCGCCTCCGTCTTTTAAAAGTTTATAAGCTATTTGAATGAGTTCTTTTTGCTTTTTTTGTAAACTTAAAACTTTATTTATTGACCAGTCTTCTTGAACTTCTTTGTTTTTGCGAAACATCATCGAGCCACTACATGGGACGTCTAAAATAATTTTATCGAATTTTTGATATCCTTTAATTTTGCTAAAATCATTATTTATAATAATGACATTATCTAAACCTAGCCTTTCAACGTTTGAGATTAATTTTTGGGCACGTGAAAAAGATAAGTCATTAGCGATTATATTAGCTGAGTTTTTAAGAATTAAACTTGCTTGAATCGTTTTGCCGCCAGGCGCAGCACAAAGATCAAGAACATTTTCACCACTTAAAATATTTAAAAAAGAAACGCTTGCCATTGCACTTGGATCTTGTAAATAATATAAACCTAAATCATGAAAAGGGAGTTCACTTAAAGGTAACTTTTCTTCATCATATAAAAAACCATTTATAACGAAGGGATGCTTTTCAAGTTCAGGAAATAAAGCATGGAAATCTTCAACGCTCATTTTATTCGTATTTAATAAGACACCATAAGTTCTTTTTCGCTTAAATGATTCAAGAATGCGCATCGCATCAATAGGTGTAAAGTTTGTTTCTAAATGTGTTTTAAAATCCATGATTTTAGTTTACCAAGTGGACATGTAAAAAGATATTAAAAGATTGTTTAGTCATGTTATACTATAAATTGAGGTAAAAATTTATGCGCATGGTCGATATTATTACGAAAAAAAGAGACGGTAAAGAAATAAGTGATCAAGAAATTCAATTTTTTGTTGATGGTTATGTAAAAGGTGATATTCCTGATTATCAAGTTAGTGCTTTTTTAATGGCAATCGTCTTTAAAGGAATGAACACAAAAGAAATTTCAACACTTACAAAATTAATGATGCATAGTGGAGATATTATTAATTTAGATTCGATTAAAGGGATTAAAGCCGATAAACATTCAACTGGTGGTGTCGGTGATAAAACTAGCTTAGTTTTAGGGCCAATGGTCGCAGCTTGTGGCTTAAAAATCGCGAAGATGAGTGGTCGCGGTTTAGGTCATACGGGTGGGACTTTAGATAAAATGGAGTCAATTCCTCATTTAAAAATTGAAATTGATGAAAAAGACTTTATTAAACAAGTTAATGAAGTTGGTTTAGCAATTGTTGGTCAAAGTGGACATTTAGTTCCAGCTGATAAAAAACTTTACGCCCTAAGAGATGTAACTGGGACAGTTGAATCAATTCCTTTAATTGCTTCAAGTGTTATGTCAAAAAAACTAGCAAGTGGTAGTGATACAATTTTACTAGATGTAAAGTTTGGTAGTGGGGCGTTTATGAAAGATTTAAATAGTGCGCGTGAACTTGCGAAGACGATGGTGGCGATTGGTAAAAGTTTAAACCGCGATACACGGGCTATTTTAACTGATATGGAGCAACCTTTAGGTTTAGCAATTGGTAATAGTCTAGAAGTTCAAGAAGCCGTTTTAACATTAAAAAACAAAGGACCGTCTGATTTAGTTAATTTATGTTTAGAAGCTGGGGCAATTATGCTCGTTCAAGGCAAAGTTGTTTCTACTTTAGATGAAGGTAGAAAAAAGCTTCAAGAAGTCTTAGAAAATGGTCAAGCCTTTTTAAAACTAAAAGAAATGGTTGTCGCTCAAGGTGGCGATGTAACTTATTTAGACGATTTAAGCAAATTTCCAACTGCTAAAAATATTATCGCCCTAAAATCAAAAAAAGCCGGCTATATTAGTAAAATTGAAGCTTTAACGATTGGTGAATGTGCGATGCGCTTAGGCGCGGGAAGAAAAACATATGCCGATAAAATTGATATGGCCGCGGGCATCGTTTTAAAGAAAAAAGTCGGCGACCGCGTTGAAGTTGGCGAGGTACTATGCGTTTTAGAAACTAATGGTGATGAATATATCCATATTTTAGAAGACGTTTTAAAAGCATTTATTATTGTCGATAAAAAAGTTAGCTTACCGCCAATCGTTCATGAATATATTAAATAATGCGCATTATTGTTCAAAATGTTAAAAAAGGTCAACTTGTTATTAATAACAAGGTTATTTCAACAATTGGCAAAGGATATGTTTTACTAATTGGTTTTAATCATTTTGATGATGAAAGTGTTTTACCTTTAATGGCGGATAAAATTTTAAATATGCGTGTTTTCCCTGATCAAGACGACAAAACAAATTTATCACTTTTAGATATTAATGGAGAAATTTTAGCAATTCCTCAATTTACTTTATATGCTAATTTAAAAAAAGGTCGTAGACCTTCGTTTACTGAAGCTTTAGAGCCAATTAAAGCCAAAGCTTATTTTGAAAAGTTCGTTTTGTTATTAAAAAAGGGATTACCTTCATTAAAAAGTGGTGTGTTTGGTGAACATATGGAAATCGAGCTTATTAATGATGGGCCATTTACTTTAATTTTAGATAGTAAGGATCTTTTTTAATGTCGAAAAAACGTGTTTTAGTTGGACTCTCAGGTGGAGTTGATTCAGCAATTAGCGCTTATTTATTAAAACAAGAAGGTTATGAAGTAACTGGTTGTTTTATGCGTAATTGGGACGCTTTGCTAAATGAAGATTATTTAGGTAATCCGACAATAAATGATCATAAATGCCCACAAGAAGTCGATTATGAAGACGCCTTAAAAGTTAGTCAGCTACTAGATATTCCTTTATATAGAGTTGATTTTGTTAAAGAATATTGGGATGACGTTTTTACTTATTTTTTAGATGAATTTAAAAAAGGAAGAACACCTAATCCGGATATTTTTTGTAATAAATATATAAAGTTTGATGCTTTTTTAAAGTTTGCCAAAGATCATCATTTTGATTTAATTGCGATGGGACATTATGTTGATGTTGAAAAAAAAGATGGTCATTACTATTTAAAAAAGGCAAAAGATTTAAGTAAAGACCAATCTTACTTTTTAAGCCAATTAAATGAAGAACAAATTAAGGCAACGCTTTTTCCTTTAGGAAAAATATTAAAAAAAGAAGTAAGACAACTCGCTAAAAAACTTAATCTTAATGTTGCAAGTAAAAAAGATTCGACTGGTATTTGTTTTATTGGCGAAAGACATTTTAAAGATTTCTTAAAAAATTATATCCCTGCTCAGCAAGGCGAAATTATTAATTTAGAAAGTGGCGAAGTCTTAGGTTTTCATCAAGGCGCAATGTATTATACAATTGGTCAACACCGTGGTTTAGGAGTTGGCGGTATTAAAAACACACCTTCACAAGGCTGGTATGTTGCAAAAAAAGACGTTTTAAAAAATATTGTTTATGTTGTTAATGGGCCAAATAACAAACATTTATATGCAACCTCATTAATTATCGACACTATTAATGAGTTTCCTTTTTATGATTTAGACCAAAAAGTCTTAAACGCGAAGTTTCGTTATCGTCAAAGTGACGTTTTAGTTAAGCTTGAAAAAAGAAGTGATAAGACAATTAAAGTGACGTTTTTTGATAAGCAAAAAAGTATTGCTCCTGGCCAAGCCGCTGTTTTTTATGAAGGCGATCTTCTCGTCGGCAGTGGCATCATTAAAGAAGTATATTTTAACGATCAAAGAATCGATAAATAATTCACTTATTTAAAATAAGAGAGTCTGGTAAATCGTTACCAGTTTTTTCTTGAAACTTTTTAATAAGTTGTTCAATTGTTAAGTTTTCTTTTTCTTTGCCTTCACTTGTAAAAATAATTTCGCCTTCTGCCATCATAATTAAACGATTACCATATTTAATCGCATCGTTCATATTATGTGTCACCATTAATGTCGTAACTTTGTTTTCTTTAACTAACTTGTTCGTTAAGTCCATAACAACCTTGGCAGTTTTAGGATCTAATGCTGCCGTATGTTCATCTAGAAGTAGTAATAATGGGTCATTCATTAAGGCCATTAATAAAGTAATCGCTTGTCTTTCACCACCTGAAAGATGTGACATCCGATCATGAAGACGATTTTCTAAATCTAAGTTAAGTGAAGCTAAAAGTGCTTGAAACTCTAGTCGTTGAGCTTTTCTAATCCCCCATCGAAGTGAAGTTTTTTTGCCTCTTTTTGAAGCTAAAAACAAGTTTTCTTCAACGAGCATTTCGGCAATAGAGCCACTTTTTGGGTCTTGAAAAACACGACCAATAAAGCGAGACCTTTCAAAATTTTTAAGTTTATTAAGTTTAATATTATTTAAAAATAATTCACCCTCATCAACACTAAGCGAGCCGGCAATTATATTTAATAGGGTTGATTTACCACTTCCGTTAGCGCCAATCACGGTCACAAAATCACCTTCTTTAAGATGGAGATTAATACTTTTTAAAGCGTGCTTGGGATCTTTGATATTTTCATTTAAGTAAAATGTTTTAGCAATATTATTTAATTTAAGCATGACTTTCGACCCCTTTATTTGTATTTTTTAAGCGTCGATTAAAAAGCTTTTTCTGGACTAACGGGATACATAAAATTAAGACAAAAAGAATTGCTTGGACAATTTTTAAATAGCCATTATTATTAAGAATTCTCATTGCAATATTAATAACTAATTGATAAGCAAAAGCGCCAGCAAAAACACTCGTTAATTTTAAAGCGAAATGTTGGTTTTTGAAAAAGAAAATTGCTTCACCAAGTAAAATAGAAGCTAAAGCAATAACAATTGTGCCTTGGCCAAAAGTTGAATTTGATGTGCGCATAAATTGCGAAAAAAGCGAACCACTTAAGGCAACTAATCCGTTTGAAAGCATTAAACCTAAAATAACACGACGATCCGTATTTAGGCTTTGCGCTTGCGCCATTATTTTATTATGTCCGGTTGCTCTTAAACTAATTCCAATTTCAGTTCCAAAAAACCAATAGAGCAAACCAATAATCACGATAATAGCAAGAAAAGTCGTTAAAATATAGCCCCATTCACCTAAAAACCCAACCAAAAAGGCATAAAAAGTTTGTTTTTGGCCAATTAGAGTAATCGAACCAACAAAGCCACCTGGCTTATCAAAACCAAGTGAAAATGTTGTTAGACCATTAAAAAGTTGAGCTAAAGGGATACATAAAACCATAGTAATAATACCAGCTAGAAGTGAAGGTATTTTTAATTTTGTATGTAAAAGAGAAGTTATTAAACCCATTAAAGCACCGGCAATCGTAACAATAAATAAGACAAAAATAGGGGGAACGTCAAGCGTTAATAAAAGAATTGTTAAAGCTCCGCCTAAAGGAAAAACACCTTCAGTTCCTAAGTCCGCTATATCTAAAATACGAAAGGAAATAAATACACCTAAACCTAAAACAGCATAAATCAAACCGAGGTTTAAAGAGTTAGTAAAAATGTTATAAATTATTTGCCCCATTTAAGCTTCTGCTCCAAGAATTGTTTCAGCTTCTTGTAGTAATTCTGTAGGAAAAACTAAACCAATTTCCTCGGCGTGTTCAAGGTGTAAAATAAGTGGTGTTTCATCTAAATAACGAACCGGCATTTCAGAAATATCTTTACCGTTAATAATGTCAATTGCCATTTCTCCGGTAAGTTGACCTAGACGAAAATAATTAATACTTAAAGTCGCAACCGCTCCTTGATCGAGCATTCCTTCTTCGCCACCAATAATCGGAATACGAGCCACTTTTGTTTTTTCATAAACTGCACTATAAGCAGAAACGAGTGTTGAATCAGTTGGTGTGTATAGTCCTTCAATCCCATCTTCGATTAGTTGGTCCATAACTGCACTTATTTCTGATGTTTCACTAAACGTTTTAAAAGTAAAATCTAAATCGAACTCATTAGCAGCAGCTAAAGCCAAATCTTTTTGAATAATTGAGTTTGTTTCATTTGAACTATAAATCATCCCAATCTTTTTTATATTTAAACCAAGTTTTGTAAATAACTCAATTTGTTCACGAACGGGATTCATATCACTCGTGCCAGTAATTAAATTATCAGGGTGATCTTTATCGTCCATTAATCCAGAATATACTGGATCAGTAACAGCTGTAAAAAGAATAGGAATTTGTTTAGCTTTAATTTCACGAGCTGCAAGTAAGCCACTTGCAGCAGGTGTCGCAATTCCTAAAACTAAATCGCTTTCACCAACTAAAGTTAATGCTGAAGAAGACACGAGTGCTCCTTCGGCATTTGCATCTTTTAAATCGATTTTATATTTTAGATCACTTTCTTCTAAGACACTAACGAAGCCATTATAAGCATCATTAAGTGGGGGAACATTAACGAATTTTAAAACACCGATGCGGGTGGTGTTAGTGTCGCAACTACTAACGCTAAACAAAACGGCAAATAAAGTTAACGACTTAAGCAAGTTTTTCAGTTTCATATTTTTTCTCCTTTTGAATAAAAAACTCAGGTTCGGCGCCTGAGTTATTTTCATTCTAATTTCAGGTGCCGCATTTCTTGCGTTTACCTGAGACATTACTAAGATAAATTAACGAGTCAAATAAACGCGCTTAAAATAATAATAGTAATAATAAGAAAAATAATTTTGCTTAACGTTATGAATGTTTTTTTGTAAACTTAGCATTTTTAACTCCTCAAAATTATTTTATGTTTTGCATTATATACGATTTTTCTAATTTATGCAAAGAGGAAAAGTGAAAAAGAACCTAATTGTATTTAATTTGTTTTCTAAATATGATATATTTACATCATTCAATAGAGGAACTAAGTTAAGACAAATTAACAGGCCACTCCTCTTGAAGCGACTAATCCTCGCCGCTTGCAGCGTTATCACTATTAAATAAGAGCATTACAAATAATGAATAAGGATGGTACCGCGAGTAAATCGTTCCTTAGTGAGCGATTTTCTTTTGGATTAAAAAAGGAGATAAGAAGATGAAGAAATTAAGTAGTGAACAAATTAGAAATATGTGGATTTCTTTTTACGAAAAGAAAAAGCACGTATTAATTCCAAGTGTTTCTTTAATTCCTTTTGAAGATCCAAGTTTACTTTGGATTAATTCAGGTGTTGCTGGCTTAAAAAAATATTTTGATGGTAGTGAAGTTCCGCCTTCAAAAAGATTAGTTAATGTTCAAAAAGCAATTCGAACGAGTGATATTGAAAACGTTGGTTATACACCTCGTCATCATACTTTTTTTGAAATGCTTGGTAATTTTTCAATTGGTGATTATTTTCGCGATGAAATGTTAATGTATGCGATTGAATTATTAACTTCAGAAGAATATTATGGTTTACCTTTAAATAAACTTTATTTTACATATTTACCAAGTGATACAAAAACATATCAAACATGGATGAAATATGGTGTAGAATCTGATCATTTAATACCTTTAGAAAGTAATTATTGGGAAATTGGTGAAGGACCAAGTGGACCTAATACCGAAGTTTTTTATGATCGGGGCGAAAAGTATGATCCAGAAGGTAAAGGTATCAGCCTTTTAAAAGAAGATCTTGAAAATGATCGCTATGTTGAGCTTTGGGGTATTGTTTTTTCACAATTTAATGCCGTTAGTGGTGTAAAAAGAGAAGATTATGAAGAACTACCGAGTAAAAATATTGATACTGGCTTAGGTTTAGAAAGACTTGCTTGTGTTCTTCAAGATAAAGAAACAAACTTTGAGACTGATTTATTTTTACCAATTATTGAAAAACTTAGTAGTTTAACAAAAAAACCATATATTGAAAGTAATTATATTGCTTTTCGTGTCATTGTTGATCATGTGCGTAGTGTTGTTTTTGCTTTAAGTGATGGCGAAATGTTTTCAAATGAAGGCCGAGGCTATGTCTTAAGACGTCTTTTAAGACGTGCGATGCGTTTTGGTCGTACTTTAGGGATGGAACAACCCTTTTTGTATGAATTAGTTGATGTTGTTGAAAATGTGATGGGTAGCTTTTATAAGGAATTATCTTCATCTTTAGCTTTAGTTAAAAGAAGTATTAAAAGTGAAGAAGAAAAATTTATTAAAACATTAAGAAGTGGCGAAAGTATTTTACGTGAACTATTAGAAGCTAATAAGCATTTAAGTGGCGAAGATGCTTTTCGCTTATATGATACTTATGGTTTTCCAATTGAATTAACGTTAGAAATCGCTAAAGAAAATAATGTCGATGTTAATTTAGATGAATTTCATACTTTAATGAAAAAACAAAAAGAAAGAGCGCGTAGTGCTCGTCAAGACGTTAATAGTTTAAGTATGCAACATAAGGATTTATTAAACTTTTTTAATGAGAGTGTGTTTCATTATTTTCAAAAAGAATTAAATTCAGAAGTCGTTGGCTTATTTATAAATGGTGAGAAAGTTAATGAAATAAATGACGAAGGTGAAATTATTTTTAAAGAAACGAATTTTTACGCTGAAAGTGGTGGGCAAATTGCTGATCTAGGTCTTATTCAAGGTGAAAACTTTGAAGCACGCGTTCTTAATACTTTAAAAGCTCCTCATGGCCAACATTTACATTTTGTTAAGTTAAAATACGGAAGTATTAAAGTTAATGACAGTGCGACACTTATAATTAATTTAAAAAGAAGACTGGCAACAATGCGTAATCATTCAGCGACACATTTATTACATTTAGCCTTAGGTGAAGTCTTAGGTAAACACGTTAAACAACAAGGCTCATTTGTTAGTGATCAATATTTAAGATTTGACTTTTCCCATTTTGAAAAAGTAAGTGATGAACAACTTAAATTAATTGAAAAACGTGTTAATGAACTTATTAGTTTAAGTTTAGAAGCAGAAATTAAAATTTTGCCAATTAAAGAAGCGGAGAAGTTAAACGCTAAAGCGTTTTTTGATGAAAAATATTTAGATGATGTACGTGTTGTTAGTTTTGGTGCTCTTTCTTTAGAATATTGCGGGGGCACGCACGTTGAAAGTAGTGATCAAATTGGTTTATTTGCGATTGAATTTGAAGAAGCAATCGCCTCAGGTATTCGTCGCATACAGGCGCGAACTTCTTTTGGAGCGTATGAACTACTTAAAAAACGCGAACGTCTCTTAGAAGACGTCCAAAAGAGTTTAAAAGCTCAATCTTACATTGAAATAAAAGATCGTTTAAAGGCTCACTTTGACGAAATGAAAAAATTAAAAGAAGAAAATAATATTTTAAATGAAAAATTAGCTCTTTCTTTAGTTAGTCAATTAAAAAAAGAAGTTGTCTCAATTAAAAGTTATCAAGTCATTAGTAAATATTTACCTGAAACAAGCCGCGAATTATTAATGCGTCTTGGTGATTATTTAAAATCATCTTTAAAAGATTATGTTATTTGTTTAATTGGTGGTCATGAAGGTAATTTGCCAATTGTTTGTTTTATTTCAGATCAGGCAATTAAGAATGGTCTTAAAGCAAAAAATTTAGTTAGTGAGATGAGCCGTCTTTTAAATGGCTCTGGTGGGGGTCGAGATAATTTAGCGAGTGGTTTAGGTAAAAATAAAGAATATCTTGATCAAGTTTTTACTTATTTAAAAAAGAGTTTATAAATGAAAAAAATTATCGGTTTAGACTTAGGAACTAAAACCTTAGGTATCGCTATAAGCGATGAACTTCATATTGCTGCGTATGGATATGAAAATTTTAAGTTCCCTTTTTTAGATGACGAAACTGCTCTTAATCACCTTTTTAATATTTTAGAAAAAGAAGACGTTAATGAAATGTGTTTAGGTTTGCCTCTTCATATGTCAGGTGAAAGTTCACCTAGCTCGAAAAGAGCTTTAGAATTCCGTGATAAAATTTTAGCGCGAAATCCAAACTTAAAAGTTGAAATGATTGATGAAAGACTAACGACAGTCATTGCTAACAAACGACTTTTAGAAGCAGATTTATCACGAAAAAAAAGAAAAAATGTTATTGATAAAATGGCAGCTGTTGTCATTTTAGAATCATATTTACAAAGGAGAAAAAATCATGGATAGTGATAAAGAAATGTTAACAATTGAAACGGAAGATGGTGAAGTTTTTGAACGCGAAATTCTTTTTACTTATGAAGATGAAGAAAGTAAACAAAAATATGTTTTTATTATTGAACCTGAAGAAGGCGAAGAAGAAAGCATTTTAGTTTTACGATATTTTGATGATGGTCGGCTTGAAGAAGTTGAAAGTGATGAAGAGTTAGATAAACTTCAAGAAGTTTTAGATGCTTTTTTAAGTGAAGAAGACGACGAAAGTTTCGACGTTGTCGAAGAATAATTAATTCGCCTTTCTATATAGAAACAATAATTAAATTTTATTAGTGGTATTATTTTAGCAAGATTGCTATAATTTGATATGTTTATTAAAAAGGAGTAGAAAAATGATTGATCCAAAAATGATTTTAACTCACGAAGGTGTTAAAAAATTAACTGAAGAATTACGTCAATTAATTGATATTGAACGTCCGAAAGTTATTGAAGAATTAACTTTTGCTCGCTCACAAGGCGATTTAAGTGAAAATGCTGATTATGATGCGGCAAGAAATCGTCAAGCTGAAGTTGAAGGACGCATTAAACAAATTGAAGATATGTTAGCAACCGCGAAAATTGTTGATGATAAACCTAAAAATAATAAAGTTGTGGCGATTGGTTCGAAAGTCGTCATTTTTGATACAGTTTTAAATAAAGAAGAAACATATACCATTGTTGGCACAGTTGAAGCTAATCCTTTTCATAAGACGATTTCTAATCTTTCAGCTTTAGGTAGTGCTTTAATTGGTAAAAGAGTCGATGATTTAGTAATGGTTCCGGCGGTTAAACCTTATCAAGTACGTATCGTTCGTATTGAAAGCAAATAAAAAGAAGTTTTAATAATGAGAAAAGAACGGATTTTTTCCGTTTTTTTTATTTTCATAAAATAAGCCGCTGCTCATCCTTATAAATTAGTAGGAGGGCAAAAAAATGATTAAAATTATTATTGGCGTTATTGTTGCAGCAATTATTGTCATTATTATTTTACAAAGTATTGATCCACGTGTTGATACGAGTGGAACAAATACTGCTGAAGTAAGTGAAATGCTCACGGTTTCAATTTCAGGTGAGATTACAAAGCCGGGAACGTATTTAGTTGATTTAGATAGTTCACTTGGTAGTTTGATTGAAGTAGCTTATGGGGTGACATCAAATGCTGATTATTTAGCTTTTGATTTAGATTATCTTTTAGAAAATAACCAATCTTTTTATATTGCACCAAAATACGATATGAGCGATATTTGTGCGATTGAACCAATCGATAAAGTTAATATTAATAAAGATAATAAGGAAAAACTCATGACAGTTAATGGCTTTGGTTCGGCAATTAGTGATGCTTTAATTGCCTATCGCGCTAATAACCCATTTAGACGTATCGAAGATATTAAAAATGTTTCTGGTATAGGTAATGCTACTTTTGAAAAAATCAAAAATTATATAACTTTGTTTTCTGAGTGATTTATTTTTTACTTTTAGTATCTTTTTTGTGTGGCTTATGGTTTTTAAAACTCCATTGGCTTATAGCAATTGTCTTTATTATTCTTTTATTAGCTTTTGCTTTATATCAATTTAGGAAAAAAGGTTTATTTATATGTTTGCTTTTTTGCTTATTAGGATGTGGTGTTTCTTTAATCGATAAAATCGAACCGTTGGCAAATGAAACTTATCAAGGCTTTGTAACAACGAGTAAAGAAAATTATTTTCTTTTTAAGGTAAAAGGGCAAACATATTATGTTTATCAAAAAGATCATCCCTATGAAGGAGGTGATTATTTAACGATTTTAGGCCGGCACAATAAAATTAAAATGACAAGTTATGAAAGTCGATTTAATTTTTCATCTTATTTAAATGATCAAGGCGTATTTTATGAAATAAAAGCTCAAAAAATTACCGCGCATTTTCTCGTGCCAATTCGTTTAAAAACGTATCGCGAAAAATTTTTAGCTAAGTTTGACGATAATAGTAGAGTTTTGCTAGATGCTTTTTTATTTTCAACAAAAAACTATGACCACGAATTAATATCATTAGCAGGTAAATTAAATCTAATTTATTTGTTTTCTTTAAGTAGTTTGTATTTACGAGTATTAATTTTAGGTGTCGAATATTTACTTCATTTAAAACTATCTTTTAAAAACACGAAAATAATTACTTTTATTTTTTTCTTACCATTATTTATTTTTAGTTTTATTAAAATATCCGTTCGTAAAATTTGTTTGCTTTATATCTTAAAATACTTAAATGATTATCATTTTAAAAAGAAATGGCCATATCTTAGCCTTCTTAGTTTTTTGGCAATCGGCTTTTTAATTACTAATTTTCATCTTGCTTATCAACTCTCGTTTCTTTTAAGTTTTGGTTTATCTTATTTATTTATCTTTTTAAGAAACTTTTTTCAAAAAATACATCCGAAAAAACGTAAATATTTTTATCCTTTATTTTTATTCATTTTTCTTTTACCACTTCATTTAAGTAGTAGTGGGGAATTGCATATCTTTCAGCTCTTTAATCAATTATTCGTCTTCCCATTTCATTTATTATATGTTTCATTAGGTATTATTTCTT
>JAAYJX010000066.1 GCA_012522695.1 Erysipelotrichia bacterium | reverse complement strand
CGCCTTCTAAGTTTAAATACGAGGTATCACCACTAAGAACATAATCTGGGTTTTTATTAATCCAATCTTTAACTTCTTCATTTGTCCAAATCGTATCTTTTATTATCGTTTTGTTATCTTCATCATATATTGCTAAGTAGCTACGATTTGAACGTGCATTAATCAAAGAGATAATTTTTACTCCTTTAATTTTTTGACTTAATAAAGTGGAAATAGAATATAAAGGAATACTTAAAGAAAAGGCTAAAGTTTTAGCAATTGTTAAAGCAATACGAATACCTGTATAAGAACCAGGTCCAATTGTCACAACAATTTCTTTTAGACTTTTAATATCAATGTTATTTCTTTTTAAAAGATTGTTGATTTCCACCACCATTAATTCACTTTGTTTTTTATTTGCTAAATAAGATATAAAATCAATTAGTTGATTGTCTTTAACTAAGCCAACATTTAATTCAAGATTAGCGCTATCTAAATATAAACTATACATTTTTAAATCCTTGGAGTTTTGTTATAAGATAGTTTGCTTGTTCACCATAGGCTTTAAATGTGAATTGTCGAGATAATGGAGTTAATACTTCTATTTCAATACTTAAATGATTAGTATGTATTAATTCCTTAATATAATCTGGCCATTCAATAAGCGTCACTCCATCACCTTCAATATATTCTTCTAAACCTAATTCAATAAATTCATCTTCAAGACGATAAGCATCAATATGATATAAAGATAGTGGCTCATAAAAGTAACACTTTAAAATATTAAAGGTTGGTGAAATAACTCTTTCAGTTATATTTAATCCTTTAGCAAAACCTTTAACAAAAGTTGTTTTGCCTGAACCTAGTGGTCCTTTTAAAGTAATAACTAAACTAGAATAAGCAAACGTTGCTAAAAAAGAAGCTAGAGCTAATGTTTGTCCTTCTTTTCTTGTTATCAAAGTATGTTCCATAAGTATTTTTTCTAACGTAAGCATTATAACAAACTTTAATAATTGTTGTATTATTAAGTGACAAACTTAATGCAACAATTTTTTTTAAACAAATAATGTATTATAAAACTTTAAGTTTTTTTACTTGTTCGTTTACTATCTGACCATCCATTATGTTAACACCAAGGGCAACTTCTTTTGATATTTCAATCGCGTTTTTTATACCTTTATCTGCAAGTAAAACAATGTATTCTCTAATTGCTTCGTTAAGCGCTGTTGTAGCGGTCAGCGGAACATCCCCAGGAATATTTGGTACACAGTAATGAATAATACCCTCAACAACAAAGGTTGGGTTTTCATGAGTTGTCGGGCGGCTCACTTCTGTTGAACCTCCCTGATCAATAGCGACATCAATAATAACACTACCTTTTTTCATTTCTTTATAATATTCTCGCTTAATGAGTTTAGGAGCACATGCGCCTGGAATTGAAGGTGAGCTGATTATAAGGTCTGCATCAATAATCGCTTTCTTTAAATTTGCTTCCGTGCTTAATAATGTTGTAATACGATTTTTATAAATTTGTCTTAACACTTTTAATGTTTCACTTGTTTTATTTAAGACAATGATGTTTGTATTAAAACCTACTAGTACTTCAATTGCGTTGATTCCTACGTTGCCTGCACCAATAATGACAACATTAGAATTATTAATATTAGAAAGACCAGTTACTAAAAGGCCACTTCCTCCTTTTGACTTTGTTAAGTGCATCGCTCCGTTTAATACACCTAAACGTCCTGCAATTGCACTCATTGGACGTAAGGCAGGTAATGAACCATCTTCAGTTTCAATCGTTTCAAAAGCAATTGCGGTTGTTTTTGCTTCTAATAGCGCATCTACTAATTTTAAATCTGCAGCAAGGTGAAGATAACAAAAAATTGTTAAATCTGACCTAAAATATTTATATTCTTGTGCAAGCGGTGCTTTAACTTTAACAATTAATTCAGATTTCTCCCATACATCATTTGCATTATCAAGAAGCGTTGCTCCTGCATTAATATAATCTTCATTTGATATGCCAGAATTTATGCCTGCATCTTTTTCAACATAGACGGTATGGCCTTTATCTATTAACACTTTTGTTGTTTCAAGATTAATACCAACACGACCTTCATTTTTTAATATTTCTTTAACAGTGCCTATAATCATGTTTATCCTCGCTTAAATTTAGCATAACATAATTGAGTAATTTCTCAGGAATAAAATTTAGTAAATATTGTATAATAATTAAGGTATGAAACGCGTAATTATTATCGGTGGCGGACCGATTGGCTTATATTTAGCAAAAAAACTTGAGGAAAATAATCTTTCATATTTACTTTTAGAAGCAAGCGAAATATTAGGTGGACAATTAAGTATG
>JAAYJX010000065.1 GCA_012522695.1 Erysipelotrichia bacterium | reverse complement strand
TTGTTGCGATGGAACATGATTTAATCGATGAAGGCGTCAGTGTTGAAGAAATCCAAAGTTTATGTGATGTCCACGCTGCTGTTTTTGAAGGTTCAATTGCGGATATTCATGCACCTAAATTAGATGATGAAGAAACACCAGGCCATCCTTTATATGAATTTATTAAAGAAAATCGTTATATCGAAGAAGTAATTAATAAAGAAATTAAGCCTTATTTAGATACTTTTACAAATAATACTATTTTGTCGTTAAGAATTGGTTTTGAACGTTTACAAAACATTCATTATCATTATGCAAAAAAAGAATATTTATTTTTCCCGCATTTAGAAAAAAACGGCATTACCGCTCCACCAAAAGTAATGTGGGGAGTTGATGACGAGATTCGTCAAGAATTAGATGTAATTGTCAAAACTTTAGGCCAAGCAACTTTTGATGAAGTAGACCTTAGACAAAAGATTAATTTAGCCCTCACAAAAGTTATTGATATGATTTCTAAAGAAGAAAATATCCTTGTGCCGATGCTAAAGCAAAATTTAAAAACACTTGAGTGGATTGAAGTATATCAAGCCTCTGATGAAATTGGTTGGTTTTTAAAAGCCCCAGAAACAAAATGGAAATACTCTTTAGCGCCACAAAAAGAATTAGATGTAAAAGAAGAAGAAACATCTAATGAAATTAAATTTAAAGTCGGTGCGCTTAATCTTGAACAATTAGAGTCGATTTTAAATACTTTACCTTTTGATATGACGTTTGTTGATCATCAAGGACACGTTAAATATTTTAGCCAAGGTAAAGAACGTTTATTCATGCGTCCTGCCTTAGTTATTGGCCGCCATGTTTCATTATGTCATCCACCAGCCTCAGTTCACATAGTCGATGAAATTATTGAATCATTTAAAAGTGGGGTAAAAGACCATGAGGATTTCTGGATTAAACTTGGTGATAAATTTGTTTTAATTCGCTACTTTGCCGTTCGTAATGAAAATAATGAATATTTAGGAACACTTGAAGTTTCACAAGATATTAAACCGCTTCGTGAACTAGAAGGCGAAAAACGTCTTTTAGCTAAAAAATAATCTTGATCTTCTTCTTTTATTTTCTCTCGCCAACACTTATTAAAAGTGTTAAACTTTGTATTGTATGATTAATGTGAGTGATTTTAAATGAACAATATTTCCAAAACAACTTTCTTAAAATATTTACGATGTCAAAGAGCAGCGACTTTTGAAATGCAAATTGCCCCTTTAGTTGCTAATTATAAAAAACAATTAAAAACAATTACAAAAGCTGAAGAAAAAGAACTTTTAGAACTTGAAACAAAACAAAAAGTTTATGAATTAGCTTTATCTTTTTTAGAAAGCGATGATACTAATTTAGAAGAAGATGATTTTGACTATTTATTTTTAGAAGACGAAGCTTTACAAATGATGATGGCGACGTATTTTCAAATTGAAGAACTTGCAGCCGAAAAAGTTCAAAATCTTTTTCAAGGTATTACCTTTTTTGGTAAACGCGAAGATGAACAAGTTTACGAACAAAAAATTATTCATCGTTTTGAACAAGGATTTAATTTTTATACGTTTGTTGATATTTTTAATGAAGATCAAGAAAATGTCCGCCTTATTGAAGTTAAAGCAACGACTTCACGAAAATATTTAGACTTAGGCCCTTTGATTCATAAAGTAAAAGAAAGTATTTTTTATGAAGATGAGCACGGCATCTTACGTTTAAAAGAGCAATTAGATGACTTTGAAGTTTTTGATAAATATTATACAAATCGCGCTAAATTATTTGATTATCTCAGTGATGTTGGTCGTTATGTTTACGATTTAGCGTGGCAAAGGTATTTGCTAGAAAAAAACGCTAATAAAAAGAAAAAGTATTCTTACTATTTAGCCGTCTTAAATACGAACTATGTTTATGATGGCAAAGTGAATGAAATAGGCGAAAACATTTATAACGCTAACGATATTATTACTTTAATTGATTTAACAACGATCACAAAAGAAATGCAATTGCTAATCGAAAGTCACGTTAATTTAGTTATCTCACGTATTAATGAACCTAATTTAGAACGGATAAGTTTAAATCCAAAAAAATGTTTATTTAATAAAGGTTATCAAGAATGTCCTTTTAGTGTAATTTGTAAAAAGGACTTTCAAATACCAGAAAAAGACTCTTTATATATTTATTTTGATAATTTCCGTGGCTTTGGTGAAAAGGGTAATAAAATATATGTTGAAGAGTTATTTGAAAATGGTGTTACTCATGCTTTAGACATTAATACAAACCTTTTAAACCAAAAACAACTAATGCAATATTTTGCTTTAAAAAATAATAAACCTTACGTTGAAAAAAAAGTTATTAAAGCGATGCTTAAAGATTTAGAGTATCCTTTATTTCATCTTGATTTTGAAACATTAAATCATCCCTTACCTCAATTTAAAGACGAAAGCCCTTATCAACAATCTGTTTTTCAATTTTCTTTACATATCGAAAATAAAGAAGGGGAAGTTGATTTTAGCGAAAATCATATTGAGTTTTTAAGTAAAAATCAAGGTGATGATCGTCTTTTATTAGTTGAAGCTTTAGTTAAAGCAATTCCAAGTCATAAAAAAGGAACGGTTATCGTTTATAATCAAGCATTTGAAAAAAGTCGTCTTAAAGAATTGGCTAAAGCTTTTCCTAAATATAAGAAAGCACTAATGTCAATTTATGATCGTGTCTTTGATTTAATGTATTTTTTAAAGCCAAATGAAGAACTAAGACAAATGTACGTAAATAGTAGAAAAGGTTCTAGCCCATTAAATTATTATCATAAAGATTTGCAAAGATCTTACTCAATCAAAAAAGTTTTACCTATTTTTGCTCCAACTTTAAGTTACGAATTATTAGATGGAGTACAAAACGGTAAAGAAGCACAAGTTGCTTTTATGCGCTTAAAATATTTAAAAGGTGAGCAATTTAGACAAACTTATGATAATTTATTAAAGTATTGTCAACTTGATACGTGGGCAATGGCTGAAATATTAAAAGGTTTAAGG
>JAAYJX010000064.1 GCA_012522695.1 Erysipelotrichia bacterium | reverse complement strand
CTTGCCCTTGCATATAATCACCAATTTCAATTGCTTGTTTAATTTTAATTTCTTCAACTGTAAAAGCAGCGTTAGCTTTAATTTGGAAATATTGATATGGGACTTCACTTAAATTAACTTTGTAATAACCGCCACTAACTGCTTCGACAAAATAAAAACGTTCATCAGGCTGAGCTGTATCACCATAATAAAAAGTAAAATCATTAAGATTATTTGTTTTAATTAAAAGCGAATCAATGTTCGTAATTGGCGTTGTATTATAAAGTGTTCCACTTGCAGTGAAATGAAGTTTTCCGCCACTACTAGTCACGTCATTACCTTCAAAGGTAAAGTTTTCGCTACCATCACTTAAAGTTACTTCATTTAAAAGACCAACAAAAGTCGTTGAATCAATAATATAATTAGCAACTTTATCAGTTGTAAAGCGTGAGAAATTAATTGCTTCATTATATAAAGCGTTTTTAATTAAATGAGGCGCAGCGTCTTTGACAACGTCTAGTTCATTAATCGCATTTAAAATACCGTCTAAAACACTCGGCGTCCAAATTGAAGCATCAAAAGAACTGAGGTTTGACGATACAATATTAATCGCCGTAAGGTTTTCAACTAAATTACCTAAGGCTTCAATTTCATTTGGCCAACTACCTAGATGTAAAGATGGTCCGTATAAAGGATCACTATATAATTCAAAATTAACAATGTCGTCTGTTAAGTTTTTATAGATTGCATCTTTTACTGAAATCGCATCAATATTAAAATCATGAACTTGTTCAAAAGCTAAATCTGCTAAATACGTATCAAGATAAATTTTACGCATAATTTGTTGGAAAACCGTAATTTCATTAGGTAGGTGACTACCTCCACGATGGAAAGTTTCCGTTTCTTGAAATTTAATTAGAGTGTCTTTAAAAAGGTCAATATTATTACTTAAAAGTGATAAATCAACTTCTCCACTTGGTATTAAATTCGTAAAGTCTTTAATTAAGACGAACAAATCACTTAATTCTTCAATTTCGCCATCTGGAAAATGATTATCAAATTCATTGCCATTATAGTGAAAATAAGGATTGGCGGCCATAATATCAATGTCTTGAATTTGATAGGCCGATTCATTATGAACAACACGAGCAATAAGGTTTGGAACTAAATCAAAATAGATTTCTGAATTATTTAACGCTTTGAATAGATTTTGGAAATTAGCTTGGTTTAAAATATTTAAATCAAGATCAAATCCATCAGGTGTATAAGGATCACCGTCCGTTTCATCAAGATTAATAAGTGTTTCAAAAACATCAAGCATTTCATCAACGTATTGTTTTTGTTTTTCTTGGTCTTTGTTAACAACAAAATCTAATTCATAGTCAAGATTAATCGTTGGGATTGGAAAATTAGAATTTAATAGATAATCGATTTTTTCTTCATTATCTTGGTAATATCCATTTGCTTTACCGTCGATATCTTTCGGATTTTTATCGTCATAAATATTTGTTTTGACGACTTGCGCACTAACAAAAACGCGAGTAAATTGTCGGAAGACGGTTTCATCTTCTGGTGGGCTATTATCAACAAGTGTATTGAATACAAGTGAGCCTGTTAGTTGCTTTAAAGAAACGCGTAAACTATCGACTAAAGCAACACCTGTCGTTTTTAAATTCATGTCGTAATCATATTCACCAGTAATTGGATCTTTTGTTCCAAGTTGGT
>JAAYJX010000063.1 GCA_012522695.1 Erysipelotrichia bacterium | reverse complement strand
TTTATAAAACTATTAACAAAAACATTTTCTAAATAAACAAGTGGGCGAATTTCTAATTCGACTTCGCGATAAATGCCGCCAAAAGTTAAAAAGTCCATCGCTCCACCAAAAGGAGGGATGTTTTGATCTTCTTTTGCATCGACAATGACGACTAAGCGATTATTTTTTTCTTTAACAATCCCACTAACATCAATACTAAATGGTAAATATAAAGAAACATATTCACCTAAATAAGCTTTATTTAAATAAACTTTGGCTTTGACCATGACCCCATGAAAAGTTAAAAAAACGGTTTTATTTAAAAGTGTTTCATTTACATCAAAAACTTTTTCATACGAAGAAATAAATTGATAAGAGTCTTCATCAAAATAATTAAATGGTATTTCGTAATTAGGATGAGGGATATCAACTTTTAAAGCAGACGAAGGAAAAGCGTTTAAAAAACTTTGTTCATAATTAGGAACATATCGCCAAGAATAATTAAGACTTATTTTCATCACACTAAAAGGATATTCAATACCTTATCTTATTATTATATAATATAAATTGAGGTTTAATCATGATTACTTACAATAACAACATTTTTCACTTAAAAACAAAATCAACGAGTTATGTTTTTTACATTAACAAAACAAACCATTTAATTTTTGAATATTATGGTAAGAGGCTAAGTCATTTAGATGAATCAATTGAAGCTTTAAAAGAAAAGTGGCCTTTTGCGTATGGTAGTTCAATTAATTATGATGAAGAAGTTGATCCAGCATATTCACTTGATTTAGTTTCTTTAGAAGTTTCAACAATTGGTAAAGGTGATTACCGTGAACCATCGCTGAAAATAAGAGCAAAGCATGGCTATGTTTTTGATTTTACATATGTAAAACATGAAATAACTAAAGAAGCTTTAACATTACCGGGCTTACCTTTACCTCGGGACGCGAGTGAAAGATTAACGATTACACTTTATGATGAATTTGCGAAAGTAACTTTAAAATTAAATTATCTTGTTTATGAAAATAGTGATGTTATTGGCCGCAATCTTGAATTTATTAATGAAGGTCAAGAAAGTGTTTATTTAGAGAAAATTATGTCGATGCAACTTGATTTAATAAATGACGATTATTCACTTTTAAATTTATATGGTGGATGGATAAGTGAAGGGCAAAAAGCAATTACAAAACTTAAACCAGGTATTTTTATTAATGATTCAAAAACCGGCGCTAGTTCAAATCGCCATAATCCCTTCTTTATGCTTTTAGCAAAGAAGACGACACTTCATCATGGTAATGCCTACGCTTTTAACTTTATATATAGTGGTAATCATTATGAAATGATTGAAGTAACAAATTATGATAAAGTTCGTTTGCAAATTGGTCTTAATCCTTATGCTTTTGATTATGAAGTCAAAGCAAAAGAGACATTTATTACTCCTTTAGCAGTTATGTCTTTTTCTTCAAAAGGGATAAACGGAGCGAGCCAAAATATGCACCATTTTGTTAATTATCATATGATAAAAAAACAATTTGAAAATTATTTAAGACCAGTTTTAATTAATAATTGGGAAGCCACATATTTTAAATTTAATGAAATAAAACTTTTAAGTTTAGCAAGAAAAGCTAAAAGCTTAGGTATTGAATTATTCGTTTTAGATGATGGATGGTTTAAAAATCGTGATGATGATACAAAAGCCTTAGGTGATTATGAAATTAATAAAAAGAAACTACCTTTTGGTCTTGACCATTTAGTCAAGAAAATTAATAAATTAGGTTTAAAGTTTGGTTTATGGTTTGAACCAGAAATGGTTAGTGAAAACTCTGATTTATTTCGCGCTCATCCTGATTGGATTATTGGTGATTTAAATCGCCCCTTATGTAAAGGTCGACATCAACTCGTTTTAGATTTGTCAAAAAAAGAAGTAAGAGACTACTTAGTTGAAAATTTAGATAACGTTTTAAAATCAGCGAATATTGAATACGTTAAATGGGATTGTAATCGGCACATTTCCGATTTTTATTCAACTTCAACTCGGGCCGGTGAATTACTTCACAAACAAGTTTTAGGTTTATATGATGTTTTAGAGCGGATTACTTCTTTACATCCCAATATTTTATTTGAAGGATGTTCAAGTGGGGGTAATCGCTTTGATTTAGGGATGCTTTATTATATGCCGCAAACATGGGCAAGCGATAATACAGATGGTCATCAACGTTTAAGTATACAAAGTGGCTATGCGCTTGCTTATCCTCTTTCAAGTATTGGCGCGCACGTTAGTGCTTCGCCGTCACATCAACTTTTAAGAAAAACACCAATTGACACACGTTTTAATATTGCTTGTTTTGGTCTTTTAGGTTATGAACTAGATTTAACTAATTTAGATAATGTTGAAACAAAAGCCGTAAAAGCTCAAGTTGCATATTATAAATTACATCGAAAGCTTTTACAATATGGTACTTTTTATCAACTAGCTATGGTAGAAGAAGATGGTTATACTAGTTGGCTTGTTTTATCTAATGATAAAAAAGAAGCGATTATTGGCTATTATAATAAACTACAAGTACCTAATCCGAAAACAACGATTTTAAAAGGGGTCGATTTTCTTGATGATGAGTTATATTTGATGGAAGTGCGCCCGCAAGAACATAATATAAAATTGTTTGGTGGCTTAATTAATATGATTTCACCAGTTCGTTTAAATGAAGATGGCTTTCTTGTTAATACGATCTCGCATTTTAAAACAATGCCGGGGGAAAAAGAAAGTTATCTGCTTAGTGGTAGCCTCGTTAATAACGGCGGCATAAAATTAAACCCAGAATGGGCTGGTGTTGGTTATAGTGATGGGGTGCGCATTTTAGCAGACTTTGGTTCACGTTTATATCATTTTCGCGTTAAGAATAAAGAAAAATAAATAAATTTTAAAACAATTTAACCTTTTTTAGAAAAATTTTCTTATATTTATGTAAACAAGTGTTTATTTTTGAATATGAATCTATTATAATAATGAACAGAGGTTTACATATGCAACAACTAAAAGACAACGTTAAAAACAAAATTATGAATAACGCACGAAAGCTTTTTTACAAAAATGGCTATCATAATACAACGATGCGTCAAATTGCCCTTGCTAGTGCGATTACGGTCGGGAATATTTATCGATATTTTGCAAATAAAAAAGTTTTATTTAACTTTATAGTTAAAGATGCATATGAAGCTTTATTGTTATTAATGGACGATGCAAGCAGAGAAGAACAATTAGACATTTTAGATCCCAAATATTTATATTTAATATTAGATGATTTTATTCTTATTAGTGAAAAATATCGGCAAGAACTCGTTATTTTAATTCGCCGTTATTTAGATGAAGGACATTATCCCCTTTTTCTTAAGTTAGAAAAAATGGTTGCAAGTAAAATTTCAGAAGGCTTACCAAATATCGAACCTAAAATGTTATCTTTAATTACTTATATGTTATTTCATGGGATTCTTTTTAGCTTACAAACATCTAGTCAAAAAGATATTGGTAAGCATTTATCTTTTATGGTCGAATTCTTATTTAAAGACATGAAAGAAAGAGTGATGAAATTATGAAATTTTTAAAGAAAATTTTTAGTTTTATTACCAAATTTCGTTTTGTTTTTTTAGGCCTTTGGGGTGTTTTATTAATTGGTTCGGTTGTTATGATTATTATTACCGATAATATTAATTACGATAGCACACAATATTTACCTGCTAATACACGAACGACCGAGTCCTTACAAGTTATGAAAGATGAATTTGGTTTAGTTGGTCAAGCTAGTTTAATGATTGAAAATGTTACGATTGAAGAAGCTGTGACGATTAAACAAGGCGTTAAAGCCGTTGACGGGGTTAGTGAAGTTATTTGGCTTGATACTTTTATTGAACCTTTTGCCGATATGTCGCAAGTTGCTGAAATCGCAAGTATTATCGAAGAAAATATGCAAAATATTTCGATTGCTGGGATTGATCAATTTTATAAAAATAAAAGTGCTTTATTCCAAATTATGTTTGACGAAGATGACTATCATCAAAAAACATATAACGCAATTGAAAGAGTGCGTGATAAAGTAGGTAATAGTCTACTACCTGGTCAAACTTTTGCGATGGGGGGCAGTGCCGTATCCGCTTATTATGTCCGTGTTTTAACGACTTCTGAAGTATTTAAAATTACTTTATATGTTTTACCAATTATTTTACTTATTTTACTTATTTTTACTTCTTCTTGGGTTGAACCAATTTTATTTTTAATCGTTGTTGGAGTTAGTGTTTTAGTTAATATGGGGACAAGTGCCTTTTTACCTTCTGTTTCTTTTTTAACTAACTCAACCGCTTCTTTATTGCAGCTAGCAATTTCAATGGATTATGCGATTTTCTTACTTCATCAATATACAAAAGAAAGAGAAAATGGTTTAGAAAAAACCGCGGCGATAAAAGCCGCAATGTCGAAATCGTTTTTATCAATCGGCTCGTCGATGTTAACGACGGTTGCTGGTTTTGCTGCCTTAATGTTTATGAGGTATTCTTTTGGCCTTGATTTAGGTATTGTCATGGTTAAAGGTATTGTCATTAGTTTAGTTGCAACGTTCACGTTGATGCCAGCCTTGATTTTACTTTTTGATAAACTAATTATTAAAACAAAACATCGACCTTTGTTTCCTAAACTTGGAGGACTTTCAAAATATATTGTTAAAACGAGGTATGTTTTACCTGCCTTAATGCTACTTATTGCTGTCCCAGCTTTTATGGCCCAAAACAATAACACATTTTTATATGGTGAATCAGCAATGAGTGTTAGTGAAGGGAGTGAGCCGGCTCAAGAGCTGGATAGGATTGAACGCAAGTTTAGTAAAAATAATATGCTCGTAATTTTAGCGCCAAATGATGAAGAGACAAATGATTTTAACGAACAAGTTAAGATGATTAAAAGTTTAGAAAATGAACTGCAAACTTATGAAGCTAAAATTCAAGCATATGCGACAATTGATCAAATGATTAACTTTGTTGATTTAATTAAAAGTGTTGCCGGCAGTCAAATTCTTCCCCCTTGGCTGGAAGATCTTTTAGAAAGCATTCCCGCGATTGATAAAGACTTTATTGATGAATATATTCCTGAAGAATTTATTGCTCAACTTGAAGGAGAAAATTATTCACGAATTATTATTTCGCTTAATACAGATAGTGAATCACCTGAAGCTTTTGCGGCGCTTAATATTATTTATACAATTATTCATCGCTTTGAGGATAGTTTTTCTAAACCACTATATTTAGTCGGGATGACTGGGGCAGTAATGGAAATTAAGGAAGTTGTCGAAAAAGACTTTATTTTTATTAATTTACTTTCAATCGCTCTAGTTTTTATTATCTTATTAGCAAGCTTTAGAAGTTTATCAGTCCCGGTTCTTCTTGTTTTATGTATTGAACTTTCGATTTGGATTAATATGGCAATCCCTTGGATTCAAGGTAGTTCTTTAATTTTTATTGGCTATATGATTGTGAGTTCTATTCAGTTAGGGGCGACGATTGACTATGGTATCTTATTTACACAAAATTATTTAAAAGGACGTGAAACTTTAAATAAGGCCGAAGCAATTAAATATTCTTTAGATAATTCTGGCCATTCTATTTTAACTTCTAGTTTAATTCTTACCGCTGCTGGTTATTCTTTAAAATTCTTTTCTAGTGTCCAAGGCGTTTCTGCGCTTGGTGAATTAATTGGTCGAGGCGCAGCCCTTAGTGGTTTACTCGTTCTTACTTTACTCCCACAACTTTTATATTTATTTGATAAACTTATTCAAAAATCAACGCTTAAACTAGAGTTTAAAGAAGATAAGACGGACCTTATTGAAAATGAAGATCCAACTTTACTTAGCTAATCTCTTTAACGTTTTAAAATTAAATTAATTTCTTCAGAAAACTCATCAAAATCAATATCGTGCTTTTCATTTACTTTATTTTTTAAATTTTCAATTGTTAATAAATTAATAACTTGTCTAATTGAGCTTTCAATCGCTTTTAATTGGATCGTTAAATCGTGACAACTTTGTCCGTCTTCAATCATTTTTAAAACGCCTTTTAGTTGTCCTTCACTTCTTTTAATCCGATTAATAATTTTAAGATTGCATTTCATTTTTTAACCTCACAATTTATTCAAAGCATATTCTTATGATTAAATATACCCCGTATGGTATAATTTTAGTAGATTAAAAACCTAATAGCAAGGAGGGTAATATGTTAAACTTCCAAATCGATCAAACATTAACAAAAAAAGAAATTAAATTAAAAGACTTATACGACGTCATTATTATTGGTGGAGGCCCAGGAGCTTTAAATGCGGCTTTATATAGTGCTCGCAGTGGATTAACAACCCTAGTTGTTGCCTATGAAGTAGGTGGACAACTTTTAAATACGAATATTATTGATAATTACTTAGGTTTTTATAATGTTAGTGGCGAAGAACTCAATCAAAAGTTTTTATCACACTTACGAAACTTTGCTGTTGATGAGTTATATCAGGTTAAAGTCGACAATATAAGAAAAGTTGATAACATCTTTCATCTAACTTTGAATAATAAAAAGATTATTAAAGGGCGAGGCGTTATTTTAGCTACAGGTGGTTTACCAAGAAAACTAAACGTTCCTGGTGAAAAAGAGTTTACATCAAAAGGTGTTTCTTATTGTGTTATTTGTGATGGGACATTTTATGGAGATCAAATGGTCGTTGTCGTCGGTGGCGGTAATAGCGCGCTTGAAGCAGCTTTAGATTTATCTAAATACGCCAAAAAAGTTCATATCGTCCAAAACTTAGATGATTTTACTGGTGATAAAATTTTAATTAACAAAGTTAAAAACTTACCTAATGTCACTTATCAATTTAATAGTGTACTCACACAAATTAAAGGTGAAAATAAAGTCTCGAGCATTCTTGTTAAACAAAACGAAACAATTAGCGAAATCGAAACAAACGGTCTTTTTATTCAAATCGGTTTAATCCCAAGTAGTGAATTAGTTAAAGACTTAGTAAGTTTAAATAGATTTAGTGAAGTAATCGTAAATGATAAACAAGAAACATCACTTAAAGGTTTATATGCAATTGGTGATGTAACAAACTTTCCTTATAAACAAGTTGTCACGGCTATTTCACAAGGAGCAGTTGCAGCTTTATCATTAAATAAATACTTAAATAAATAAATAAATATAGGAGTCAAAACAATGGAAAAATTATTAAACGAAGATTTACTAAAACAAATTAAAGAAATGTTAGAAGTAATGAAAGAAGAAGTGACACTTCATTACTTTTATCTTAAAGGTGATGAAAATAGCACCTTAACAAAACAACTATTAGAAGAAATCGCGCCGCTAAATGATTTAATAAAACTTAAAACTTATGATTTTAATAAAGATCAGGAAGATGTTAATAAATATAAAATCAAAACAGCACCGGCTTTATTTATTAATAATAATAACTTAGGCCATGGTGTTTTCTATGGTGTTCCAGCCGGTCATGAAATTAATACATTACTCGTTTCGATTGTTGATGTAAGTAATCCTCAAGCTATTTTTGAAGAAGAAGTATTAAAACAAATAAATAATGTTAAAAAAGAAACAAACATTAAAGTATTTGTCACAACGGCTTGTCCATATTGCCCAGGCGCGGCGATAACAGCCTTGCGTCTAGCAAAACTTAATAAGCTTGTAACAGCAGAAGTTTATGAAATTCATTCAAATCAAAAAATTGCTGAACAATATAACGTTTCTGGTGTTCCCAAAATCGTTATTAATGAAACAAAAGAACTCGTTGGCAATCAACCAGTTGAAGCTTTTTTAAGTGAAATGAAATAAATTTACCTAAGCCTTATTATCTTAAATTAAATAAAATCGGAATGTAATATAGTTGCAAAATCGTTTTTAACTTGTTAAGATAACGAGGCTATCATATCGCGGAGTAGAGCAGTCTGGCAGCTCGTCGGGCTCATAACCCGGAGGTCGGAGGTTCAAATCCTCCCTCCGCAACCAGTTAGTAAAGATACCTTGAGTAACATCAAGGTTTTTTTATATCAAAAGCCACAATATTCTTTCTTTTTAATAGAGGACTTTTTTATAATATTTATTCTCAAGATAAATTTTAATTAGATAAACGATTGAAAAAAAATACATTTTTTGTAAAAGTTTTCAAAACAAAATGAAAAGATTTGCATCTGCTTAAATTTTAAAGACTCTTCACGAACAAGAAATTTAAACGTCTTTATATTAAGTTTACGAGGATATACTAAATGCGCTACTTAGTAGAGAAAAGCTAAAAATAGTTTTGACAAGCGGCAGTTCTTTTATATAATAAACCTTGGAGGATTTTTTTAAATGAAACTTAAAGGAACAAAAACTGAAGAAAATTTAAAAATCGCATTTGCCGGTGAAGCTTCAGCGCGTGTTAAGTATAATTATTACGCTAAGCAAGCTAAAAAAGAAGGTTACGAACAAATTGCGGCCATTTTCGATGAAACTAGCGATAACGAACGTGAACACGCTAAATTATGGTTTAAAGCCTTACATGGTGGTTCAGTTCCAACAACAGCGGAAAATTTACTTGAAGCAGCTTTAGGTGAAAACTACGAATGGACGGAAATGTATAAGGAAATGGCGGAAACCGCGATTGAAGAAGGCTTTCCAGAAATTGCTCGTTTAATGACTGGTGTTGCTAATGTTGAAAAAGAACATGAAAAACGTTATCGGACGCTTTTAGCTAAAGTCGAAAGTGAAAAAGTTTTTGAACGTGACGAAGTAACTGTTTGGAAATGTCGCAATTGTGGTCATATTCATATTGGTAAAAAAGCTGTTGATGTTTGCCCAGTTTGTGATCATCCACGTGCCCACTTTGAATTAAAAGCCGAAAATTATTAATTCTAAATTATAAATTTAACGAAAAAAGTTGATTATAAATATTTGCCCTTGATTTTTGATAAAGTTTTTTAGATAATTAAGAGGCATCTATTTTGGACCAGTAGTGTAGCGGTTAACATGCCTGCCTGTCACGCAGGAGATCGCGGGTTCGATTCCCGTCTGGTCCGCCAAAGAAGGCCCGATAGCTCAGTTGGTAGAGCAACGGACTGAAAATCCGTGTGTCGGCGGTTCAATTCCGCCTTGGGCCACCATCCGCAAAACGAAGCGAATCACGAGAGTGGTTCGTTTTTTTGTTTTAAGGTGACGGGTCGAACTCGCTCTTATTGTGCCAACTTATTTATGGGACAAAAATGCAAATATGTATTGAGTTCGTGGTTAAGGTATCTTTTATATTTCTATTGTTTTACCGAAACGTACTTGAAACGCAACCAATAATTGCGTCTCAAAATGAAACGCTTTTTGGAACGCAATCGAGAGCGTTGCAAATGGTTTGATTCGATAGTATAATAAAAGTATCATGAAACGGAGGTAGTTATATGTTTAAAGAAACGAAGAATTTAGAGTTAAAAGAAAAAGTTAGTAATACGTTTTTGAAGACGGTAAGTGCTTTTGCGAATTATCGAAATGGAGAAATATATTTCGGCGTAACTGATAGTGGCGAAATTGTCGGAATTAATGATTATGCCAGCGAAGCAATGAAAATCGAGCAAAAGATAAATGCGACAATCTTTCCAAGGCCTGAATTTTCTATTTATAAACGAGAAGAAAATGGTAGAACTATTATTATTTTAAAAGTATCAAAGGGGAAGAACACACCGTATCTCTACCAAAACCAAGCGTATAAACGTAGTGATACATCTACTGTTACTGTTGATCAAAAAGAGTTGAGACGACTTGCACTTTATGGAAGTAATTTAAAATATGAGCAACTAAGTGCTAACACCCAAAATCTTACATTTAAAACGTTAGAATATCACTTAATCCAAATTACGGGCATTAAAAAAATAAATATTGATATCTTAAGAACAATGAACTTATATGATCTTGAAGACAAATATAATATTGCTGGTGAGTTACTAGCTGATCTTAATACATTTCAATTCACGGGTATTGACATCGTACGTTTTGGGGAAAATGAAAACATTTTCAATTACCGTGAAACAATTGCAGGCAAATCGCTCTTAACACAATATGAACGAACACTAGAATTATTCAAACAATATTATGAGTTTGAAGTTATTGAAGGTTTTAAAAGAGTTAAAAAAGCTTTAATACCTTACGAAGCTTTCCGTGAAGCACTTGCTAACGCTGTTGTTCATCGTGAATATGATACTAATGCGCATATTCAAGTTTCAATGTATGACGAAAAAATAGTTATTAGTTCACCAGGAGGTTTGCCTGAAGGAATAAACGAAGAAGAATATTTAAAAGGACAGATTTCGTCACTCAGAAATCCGATTATTGCTGCGGTTTTTAATCGACTAGATATTATCGAAATGTTTGGAACGGGTGTTAAACGGATTAAAGATGAATATCAAAATAGTTTTACAAAACCGATATTTAATTTAACAGAAAATAATATCATTATCACCTTGCCGTTACTTCAAAAAAGCGCACCTTTACTTGACGAAGATGAAGAAAAAGCGTTTAGTATATTTGCACAATATGCTGAGCTAACAAGAAATCAAATTGAAGAAATGCTAGGTGTTAATAAATCTAAAGCAATTCGCATAATTAACTCCTTGCTTGAAAAAAATTTTATAAAACGAGAAGGGACAAGCACTGCAACCACTTACAAGAAAATATAATTAATTAGTGAATTTCACTAATGTTTATATAGTATTACTTTAATGTGCATTAGTAATTAACCAAAACTCAAAAAACGATTAGAGTTTATTCGATAAGGGGATGGCATCACAAAAACACACGAACCAAACCGAAATGGTTCGTTTTTTTTAATGATTATATTTTTTAAATTTGGATTGAGTATTTTATAAAATTGGCAAATACGTGACGATAGTTAAGTTTTCCCACTATCGTTAATAAGAAGATACTTGAATCGCGGCTAACGCTATTAATACTAAGAAAACTGCGGTCGATGTAATTAAAGTAATATTTTTAACTTTCAAAAGATTATCCCGTTTTTTCACATAGTAAATTACTAATGCAACTAAAGCTCCGGCAAAAAGAGCAAAAGAAAGGTAAAGTAGCCATTCGATTCGTAAATCAACTAATCTTGTATACGGAGTTTTAGGATATTTAACTCTAATTGTTGTGTGGTTTCCCGAGGAATCAACGCCGGGTAATACCGCAGTGTCATTATAGATAGGCAAGAACATAAGAATAGAAATAACTACGTTTATGATTGTTAAACTTAAATCAAATATTTTTTTAAATAAATTATTTTCATTGTTCATTTTTGTGACCTCATAGTTATAATAACATAATCTTTTTGTAGTTAACGAAATAATTCAAACACAAAAAAACGAGGTTATAAATGACTATAATACACCATTCGTCTTTTGTGTTTTGAAAACAAATGCGATTTTTGTAAAAATTTTCAAAATGAAACGCTTTCTGAGACGCTCGCGATTGCGTTGCAAAGTTTAAGCAAAATTAGACAAAAAAATTAACTTTTTAAACAAAATTAGTACTTTGTCCTCGATAAATTAATTATTTTAGTATTGACAAGTGTCCCAATGGGACATATAATTATGTTGGAGATGTTATATGCAAAATAGTATTCAAACTGTACGTGAAAATCTTGGTTTAACGCAAGTTGAATTTGCGCGTCTTGTTAATATTCCGGTGAAATCAATTAGAAACTGGGAACAAAATATCAGAGTGCCTGCTGATTATATTATTGAACTTGTCCTTGATTATGTTTTACGTCTTAAACACGATCAAGAGCAGTTTCAAGAAGATTTTTATATTCCATCTTTTTTACAGATTAAGGAAAAGGTAAAACAAGTAGTGGCCACACATAACATCGAAAAAGTTTATTTATATGGATCGTACGCAAAAGGAACACAAACTCCGGAAAGTGACATTGATTTTTATATGATTTCAGATATAGAAGATATTGAATATTTTGGTGTTATCGAAGAATTACGAACTGCAGTAAATAAAAAAGTAGATTTATTAAGTAATAAAACAATTAAGAAGAATAGTCCAATTGCGAAAGAAATTGAAAGGACTGGAATCTTAATTTATGAAAGACGAAAAATACATTAAACGAGTTATTAACTATTGTCATAAAATAATACGCTACTTAAAGTCAGTTGACACTATTGATGATTTCATTACGAACGAAGAAAAAGTTGATGCTGTTTTATTAAACTTGGAACAAATTGGTGAAACAGCAAAAAAATTAAGTAAATTATATAAAGTGTTCTATCCAGATATTGAATGGAACAAAATAATTGGTCTGCGAAACTTAATATCGCATGATTATGAAGGCGTTGATACAACATTAATCTATAATGTAGCTACTAATAATATTCCTAAGCTGTTAGAGTCGCTACTCAATCTTAAACAGTAAATTTTACATTGCAATTCATATAGATAAATGAAAAGTAAAAATTCAACTAAATTAACTAACATTTATTCTAATTTGATTAAAATGGCTAACATTAATGAATCATTAATCCAAAAAAGCGGTTCTAGTAGAGCACGGAATGGGCCACCAAGATGGTTTCCACTAGAACCGCTTTGTTTCGGTTCTTTTTTTGTATTTTCTTCTAATTCATCTAACATTTCAAAATGAGTTATAGGTTCTGCAACATCAAAATTTAGATAAACTACAGCTTTATCATCAAAGACAAACACCGAGTTAATAAAGTATGATATAAAAATTTTTCATTTTGACTAAAAGTTATCGTTCAAGTAAACATGTACCAACTTATTTGTTGAGTATGACAATACTGCAATTTGCAATGATTTTATACTACCTTGTTTATTTACTTATTTAGAGTAATTTTTATTTAAGAAAATTCTTTAGAACTAATGGTTTAATTAACAAAATTTTTTAGTTGGAAATGACAAAATCACTAAGTTATTGCTAGTGCAACGAAATTTATAATCTGGTGACCACTAATATTTTTGAACTCTTAGAGTTATTGTTATATATTTAATGATAAAAAGTTACATTGCAATTTATAGCTGAGAATGCAAAATAAATAAACAAACAAACATTCTAAAATCGCCACTAATAAAAAGTCATTAAGTAAAAAAACGGTTAGGTTTTTGCTATATTATGGCGACTGAATTTATGTTGTGCTCGTTAGTATTGTTAGATTTTATTGGCTTACTTTACTAATAGTCAACAATTAGAATAAAACTTGTTTTACTTTGCATTATGGAGTATAAAATGCAATATAAAAATAATTGTGTCTTGTGTATTTTTAAATAAAACGAGACAAACAACTATTGTTATTGCCGTAAAGTCTAGGATATGAAAAGCGTGTAAATTTGCAGTGATTTCATCTAATGTTTGAATCTAGTCGTATTTAGAAACGATTCTTTTCTTATCATCGAACACATGCTAATCTCATCATTCTTAGAAGGATAAGTTAATAATTTGATAAGATTGTATTCAATGAATTAATGCAATTATTAAGGCATTCCTTATATAGTCTTTGGCTCTGATCGTCTCAATAATTGGTCGCCAACTCAAAAATGAAGGACAAAGCGATGGCGCCGCTTTTCATATTGTTATAAATCTATGTTTATTTTATAATATTAATATACAGGAGGAAATAATAATGAAACGAAGAAATATTTTCACAACCTTTCTAATATCTATAGCGACTGTCTTTATGGTTCTTGGATACAATATTTTAAGTAAAAATAATGTTTTTACGAATTTAAAAGCCGAGGATGATTATTATGAAATGGGCATTGTTGATGGAGGTTTTGAACTTAGTTCAATATATGATGATTCTTCTGGTATTTTGTCAAATGGATATATGGAATTCTTTTATTTAAGTCATGATAAGGCGTTAGAAGAAGAAGGAGAGTTACATTTAAAAGCAAAAGACGAAAATACACCTGGTGTTCTTTGTAATCAAACAGTTATTAACGGGATTATTTCAGTTACGGTCAAATTTTCTGGCGGACCTTTATATGCAATTGCGACATCAACTTTCGCTGAAAGAACTAATTATGTTGTAGGCGATGAATTGACTCATAATACAGAAAAAGCATTTAGTGGTGATGATTTAGGATATTTACTAATCTTAGCTCCTTCAACTGACATTACAGTAGCAATGACAGATGTAATCGTTAAATATCGTTGTGAACATGACACTGATGAAAATTTCTTTTACGCCCCTGGAGTTAATCGTTATACTGGCGCACGTAGTTGGGGAGCAAATCGTAAAATGCTGCATGATTATATAGAGTTCACGACCGATCCAAAGCCATCTAATAATAATTATTCGGTTGGTAAAACTGATCCAGAGCAAGATTATGCTGATTGTTGGTACCGCTGGAATGGTGTAAGTCTTCGTAATCATTATTTAGATGGCGAAGAAAGAAAATATGATGGACTTCCTTTTGGCGAATTTGCTAGTAATAAATTTGAAGTTATTTGTTCGGTTATGGTTGAACCACGTGTGTTTTATGATGTTGATGCATGGTTTTCAGTTGCCCCATGGGTTGCTTTAAATAAAGAAGGGAATGTAGGGTTTGGAGATAATCCTGAAAAATTAGAACCTATATACATGCAATCCTATATTGGAAACGACAATTACGATCCTCTTGGTAACATAAGACAAGATCGCACAGATACATATACAGGTCGTTTTTATACAACCTTTTCTGCTGGGGGTGGTGGATATTCCTATGGTTTTGTCGATCCAGATGAAGCAACTCTTGTTGATGGCTCAATGACACTTCGAGCAGCTTATGCACAAACGACTTTACCATTTTTCAATGTTCGTTTTCTTGTTGATGGAAATAGTTATTCTGTTTATATAAATGGTTTGGAGGTTTTACATGAAGAAGACGCGTTTTATGATAATTACGATGGTGAAAAATATACAATCGATAACATGGCACTTCACGGTGTGAATTATGGTCTTAAGGATGGAACGGCAGGAGATGCTAGTAGTGAATACGATCCTTACCGTTTAACATATCTTAATCCAGTCGTTCGTGACCTTAGCGAAATCGTTTAAAATTAAATAGTTATTAAAAGTAAATTAAGGAAGTTTGAGAACTTCCTTTTTTATATCCTCGTATACCTTTCTATTGTTTATTAGTATAAAATCAATATAATTAGAGTTAGAAAATATGAAGAGGATTATTTATGCTAAATAAAAAAATCGTTTTCTTTTTAAGTTTGTTTACATTACTTTTAAGTAGTTGTGATCCTGTTGTTGACCCCACAGATACGACTACTCCAACAGATTCATCAACTATTAGTTCAACATCTTCACCAACAGATGTAACAACTGAACCAATCGATCCACCCTTAACATCACTTGCTGCGCCAGTCTTAGTTTTAAGCGAAGAAGTGATGGGAGAAAGTGAATTAGAAGCAGTTGTGATGTGGCCGAGTGTTTTAGGGGCGGATTATTATGAATATGAACTAGATGAGGTTAGACATAATATTTATACGACTAGCTTAAAATTAGTGTATGGTCAAACAGTTGTTGTCCGCGCTCATAGTAATAATCAAGAAATTGAATCTTCTTTGTGGTCAGACCCCTTTACTTATTATCCAAGTGATAGTGTAGAAAACCATGTTTATCAAGTACCAAAAGAAGGCTATGCTTTTGTTTATTTTCAAAATACGAAACTAAACCCAATTCAAGTACAAAAAGGCGGTTCAATTATGCGTCCGATTACTCCAACAAAGGACTATCATTTATTTGATAATTGGTATCGCGATCCTTTTTATTATGATCTATTTGATTTTAATGAACCAATCGTTCAATCAACGACGATATATGCTAAATGGATTGCCTCAGCTTTAGTCGATAATGTGAGCTTTTGGATTAAGTTTAATACAAAAATAACGGCAGTTGTTCAAACACCAGTAACTGACGCTAATTCATGGTGTTTTGCTCCTTTATTAGTAGACGATACTTGGAGTGAAGAAAACATTCGTGTTTTTAAAACACAAGTATATGTTAATGGCACTAGTGCAGGAAAAGAAAATGCCGGTCGCTATTTAATCATGGATGGATGGGACGATTTACAAGGAAGAACATATTGGAAAGATGAAGGTGAAAACTTTCAAATTGAAGAAGATGGTATTTATAATATTTATTTTTCTGTGCAAAGACACTGGCAAAAAACTAATGGCGCACTCGTCAATTCTTATTTTGAAAAAGTTAGTAGTAATGGTCAAATTGTAACACCTGATTTACCTTCACAATTAGCAAAATTACCTACGCCGTTTCTTAATGTTAATCATAAAGACAAATTAGTTACTTTTGAAAAAATTAGCGGAGCATCGAGTTATGAATATCAAATTAATAATGGCCAAGTTGGTGTAACAACAGCAAACTCTATTATGCTTGAAAAATTTGACTATATTACAGTACGGTCTTTAAGTAGTAATCCTGGTATTGAACATAGTTCTTGGGCTAAAGCAGTTATTTTATATGACTTATCATATATTGAAGAAGATACGACTGAGCCTGTTTATCATAGTGTTTATTTTCATGGCCTTGGCTTAAGTAGTTATTTAGTTTTAGATGGTGATTTAATTAGTCCTCCTTATGACCCTTCGGAAGCAGATTATATTTTTGAAGGTTGGTATGAAAGTATTTCGTATGAAACTATTTTTGATTTTACAAAACCAATTACTAAAAATACGATTGTGTATGCAAAATTTACTTATAAAGACGATGTTGAAACACAAGAATATTATGAACTTATTGATAGTTTAGATAATGTGTATGCAAAATTTAAACTTAATTTAACGAATACGAGTTTCTTAGAATTTTATACAGAACTAGATACACCTAGTCCAAACTTTACTTTTTATGTTCGTGGTCGTTTTAAAGATACGGAGCGCGTTGAAACTTATGGTAGTTATTATATGGCCGCAAAAGTAAAAACAAATTTATATTTTAGTCCACATTACATATGGGATATTAATACAGAGCGTGCGAGTCATTTGTATATTGCTAAAATGGACATTTATTTTACTCGTCCAAATACTTGGAGTGGTGATGTTTATTATTATGCTTATAATACACATCTTGCTGATTCTTCACCTGATTTTGAAGAAGCTAATTGGCCAGGTAAAAAAATGATTTATATAACAAATAACTCATACGGCCAAGCAATATATCGTGTTAGTTTTGACGTAGGTCGCTATAACACACTTATTTTTAATAATGGTGAAGGTGGCGGAGCTTATCAAACCGTTTCAATTTTATTAGATGATGTTGTTCATAATACACAATATTACACTTTAACTGGTCAAGTTGATGATAAAGGTCGTTTATTAGTTAACGCTATACCATACGGAACATAAAAAAGGAGAGGATAATAAAATGAAAAAAATAATTATTTTCTTAACATTAATCTTTACGAGTGTTTTTTCTTTGAAAAACGATTATCAAGCTTTTGCAAATAATAAAGAAGATGGATTTAGTATCTCCTTACCAACATATGAACATAAAACATATAAAAATGTTATTTTATTTATCGGCGATGGGATGGGTGTTAATACCGTCGAGGCAACACGTATTTATAACGGCGGGGATCTTGCGATGACTGATTATCTTGATTTTGAACTGTTAGCTTATTCACGAACTGACTCAATTACAAGCACAGGCTTTGCTTATGATGAAAGTAAAAACTTAATTGATCCAGGAGTAAATGAAGAACTATATGATGGCACACCTTCTCCTTATGGAAGTGATAGTTTAGGTACTTCTGGTAATATCACTTTATATACTGATAGTGCAGCCGGAGGCACAGCTTTAGCAACTGGACAACTAACAACAAACTCACGTTTAGCAATGGATCAATTTGGTAATCCGATTACTTCGATTTTAGAACAAGCTAGTGGCCTAGGTAAAAAAACCGGTGTTTTAACATCTGATACAATCGATGGGGCAACACCTGCAGCTTTTTTATCACACGTTGGAGCCAGACATGACAAAAGCGGAATTTTACAATCAATTGCAACTTCACCTGCTGACTTAATTATTGGTCAAGAACCAAGTGAGATGAAAAATAATCGCTCAACTTATACATCTCTATATGAATCTAAAGGCTTTGATGTTACTTTTAAAGCCGATGATTTAGATATTAATTCTTCACGTATTTTTTCTGCTATACCTGGTATTTTACCACAAGGTATTTTTACTCCAACACTTGAAGACTTAACAATCTTTTCACTTGATTATTTAGATAATGATGAAGGTTTCTTCTTAATGGTCGAAGGAGCAAATATTGATAAACAAGCTCACGCTAATCAATCAATTTTGGTTATTGAAGAAACATTAGGATTTGACCACGCGATTAACGCAGCTAGACATTGGGTTGGAGACCGTAAAGATACTTTAATTGTAATTACTGCAGATCATGAAACAGGAGCGTTATCATTTTTACAAGATCCAAGTACATTAACAAAAGAAACCGTTATTGAAAACATGAAGTGGCTTAGTACAAATCACTCGCGCTCGCTCGTACGCGTTGATGTTAGTGGTGATGTACGTGAGTATTTACAAAAGTATGAAGATGAATTAAATTATATATACGACAAATATTATTTTGACCATATTTTGGTTAATAGAATGTTGCGTTACTACTTATCCTAAAGGAGATAACCCAATGAAGAAGAAAACACTATTTACACTCTTGCTTTCATTCTTAAATCTATTTGCTTTAGTTTTAGGTATTCATACGAAAGTTGTTCAAGGCGTTAGTGCTGATGTTATTGCAAACCCTAATGCTTACACGGATGAGCATGTGCGGATTATTGTTGCACCAGACATTGATGACGGGAAAGACTATTTTTATGAAGGTAGTGCTCGAGCCGGTCTTATAATTTTTAGTGATCTTGACGATCAAGTTGCAAAAGGCCAAAGTTACAATTTTAACGAGGACGAAACCCGTATTATTCATGATACACCAACCCAACATCGAAACTATGGCTCAACTGGAAATGGACGAAAATTTCTCTTTTTTGATTTAAAATATAGCGAAATTCAAGGGAAGCGTTTCCAAGTAGCAAGATTAAATCCAGCTGGAGTTGGCGGAGTCGAACATTATTGGGAAATTTGGGGTGTTACTCAGCCTCAAGTTTTTACTGATGCAAATTTAACCAAAGTCATAAAAATTCAGAGAGTCTCTGGTAGTAATCCATTTAATTTATGGTTTTCAGAAAGCGCTGGCGCTGGATTTGATGATAAAATTGTTGCTCTTCTTCTTGGTGGATATTTAAGTTGTTCGCCAAGCTCAATTAATGGTTATGGTGCATATGCTGGTTTAAACGCTACTTATGTACTTACCAATCGACTATCTTCTACTGAAAAGGTTAAAGATTTTCCAGATGAAACATATTACACTAGTGGCAAAACTTCTGAAAATGCTGTTAATATTGATTTAGGTGTAAAAATAGCTCAAATGCAAGCATTATATCAAGCCTCTCAAGAAACCGTTACTTCATCTAAACAACTATCCAATTACTTAAATATTATTGTTGTGATTAGTTTAGTTGGTATAACAAGTTTACTTGGCTTTTATTTTCTTAGAAAAAAACCAAAAAGTATTTAAAACTTAATTGAATAAACATAAGGCGTCTTTTGGCGCCTTTTTGTTTTTAAGTGTAAATTTAGTGCGTTTATGTTAAGTTATAAGGTATAAAAAAGTATCTTTTTTAAAAAGGGGAAATTATATGAAACGAAAAATCTTATTAAACCCAGGACCAACAACGACATCAATTAGTGTTAAAAAAGCTTTAATGAGTGAAGATATATGTCATCGAGAAAAGGACTTTGTCAAAGTAATTGAAAAACTTAGAAAAGATTTAGTTAAAATCGTTCATGGCCATTTAGATGAAGATGTTTGTATTTTATTTAGTGGTTCAGGGACGATTAATATGGATG
The DNA here is from genome assembly GCA_012522695.1 of Erysipelotrichia bacterium. GTDB lineage: Bacteria > Bacillota_I > Bacilli_A > RFN20 > CAG-826 > UBA1424. The sequence goes on along the minus strand of JAAYJX010000063.1, from coordinate 30,070 downwards.
TTACTTTAAATTCTTTGTTAGAAAAAGATAAAAAGATTTTAGTTATAAATAATGGAGCATATTCAACTAGGGCAGTTGAAATTTGTCAATATTATGGCTTACCATATTATGAATTAAAATTACCATTTGATGAAAAAATCGACGTTAATAAAGTTAAAGAATTTTTAAGTAAACACGATAATATCTCGCTTGTTTATACAACACATCATGAAACAGGTAGCGGCGTCCTTAATGACGTTAAGGCAATTGGTGAAGTTGTTCATAAGCATGATGCTCAATTTGTTATTGATGCAACTTCTTCATTTGCACTTGTACCTCTTAACATTCAAGAAGATAATATCGACTTTCTTTTTGCTAGTGCTCAAAAAGGTATTGCGGCAATGCCTGGCCTATCTTTTATTATTGGTAAAAGAAAGTTAATTGAAAAATCAATAGACTACCCCTTAAGAAGTTACTATACAAATTTATATCGTCAATATTATAGTTTTGAATACGCTAATAAAGAAATGCATTTTACACCGCCAACCCAATTAATATATGCAGCTTCTCAAGGTGTGAAAGAATATTTCTTAGAAGGTGAAGAAAATAAGATTAAGCGGATTAAACGAATGCATGAACTTGTCCTAGAGTCACTAAAAGAGTTAGGCTTTAAACTATATTTAAAAGAAGAACATTTAGGTCCTTTAGTTATCTCAGTTTTATATCCAAATGATGCAAATTGGAATTTTATGAAAATACATGATTATTTATACGACCACGGCTTTACATTATTTCCTCGACCAGTTGGAGATGTTAAGGCTTTTCGGATTGGTTTACTAGGTGCGATTGACGAAAGTGATATAAAAGCTTTTTTTACCTTACTTAAAAAGGCGCTAATAACTTATAATATAAAAGTACCTGTTAGTTATTAAAAGAAAGAAGGAATTTTCTTATGAAAAAATTTCACTTAACTGAGACATATGCTCTTATTAATTTTGATGCAGCTATTTATGATTCAGAAGTAAGTATTTTACATGCAAAAGGTTTTGAAAGTGTTTTAGCACAATTCGTTAAAAAGTTACGTAAAGATAAAGATCCAATCATTGAAGCTTTTAAAGGTGTAAAAGTTAAACAAATATTAGATGTTTATAAAGTTCTTTACGTTTATGAATATAAAGAAGCTTTAAAAAGATTTGATAATTTAAATCTTATTTTAATTAACCGGACTTGTTTATATCATTTTACAGAGGCTTTTTATGATCATTGGCGCGATATCCAACGCTTTGGTTTTATGGCTTCTTCGCGTTTATATCATCAATCAGCAAAGGCGCCTGATTTAATTGTAGCAATTGATGCCTTTAACGAAGTTATCTTATCTCTTTATCGTAAATTATCAACGAATATTTTAGGTGAAGGATTTAACGTATATCGACAATTGCCCGCTGGTGTTAATGCTAATATTTTGTATGTTAATCATCGTTTTTCTCATGATGCACATTATGCGCGTTTACAAAACATTGCCATGGTAACAAAAATTATTACGCGTCCACCTTTTATTGGTTATACAAAAAGTAATGTTCGACATGAGTTTTTTACGGAAATTGATATTAATCCATTAGATGAATTAAAAATTACTAAATTACATTATTTTACTTTTCCAATTAAAGTTGGTCCTCTTTTAGCTTTTGTTTATATTCACCGTAATTTCTTACATCAAGGGATTGCTTTAACGAACCTTTTTGAGTTTGTAAGTTATGACGAAATGAAAGAAAGAAAGCCCGATATTATTTATATTTACGGAATAAGGGAAGAAGAATACGACTGTACTTATTATCATGATAAAGAAAATGAAATGTATTTAGGCTTTGTTAGTCGTAATGAAAAAAACGACTATTTTGGCTATTTAAAAAAGATGCTTTTAACGCTTCATAATTTATATATGATTGAGCATAAACGTTTACCAATTCATGGAGCGATGGTTAATGTCTTATTAAAAAATAATGAAACAAAAAATATCGTTGTTATTGGGGATAGTGGGGCAGGTAAATCCGAAACCCTTGAAGCCTTGCGTTTAACTGGTCAAGATTATATTCGGGAGATGAAAATTGTTTTTGATGATATGGGCACTTTTTTCAAAAAAGATGGCAAAATCTACGCGATTGGCACGGAAATTGGTGCTTTTGTCCGCTTAGATGACTTAGATGTTGGTTATGCTTATAAAAATATTGACCGAGCTATTTTCTTAAATCCAGATCAAGTTAATGCTCGCGTTGTCTTACCAGTTACGACTTATAAATACATTATGAATCATCATCAAGTTGATATGGTATTGTACGCTAATAACTACTTAGAGACATTAGATGGTTTACGTTTTATTAGTGATGAAAAAGAAGCTTTAAATGTCTTCAGAGAAGGCAAAAGATTAGCCAAAGGAACAACGAGCGAAATTGGTCTTGTAACTTCTTATTTTGCTAATCCTTTTGGACCACTGCAAAAAGAAAAAGAAACTGAAATTATTTTAAAAGACTACTTTAAAACTTTATTTAAACAAAATGTTTTAGTTGGTGAACTTTATACGAATTTAGCTATCGAAGGCAAAGAAAAAAGTGGGCCAATGAACGCGGCGACAATTTTATTACGACACCTTATAAATAAATAAGATTTTTCAAATTTTGTTCGTTTGTTTTGTTATTTAAAAGTCATATTCTTCTTTAAAAAATATCTATGATATAGTTATTTCTTTGTCTTCTATAATTTAAAAAAATTAACTAATTTAGTTAAATTAATAAATTATTTAATAACACATTGCTCTTTTTTATGTTTTAATTAATTAATAGAGGGAGAAATTAATATGCCAGCAATTATGACTCATTATGCATTTAGTAAAATGCGCGTTCCTGTTCATCCTGAAATTGATGTTTTAACACTCGGCTCACAAGGTCCAGATGTTTTTTTCTTTTATGGATATAACATTAAAAAACGTCAAAACATTAAAGAAGTACGAGATTTTGGTACTTTATTACACCGTGTTGATATTAGCAAAGCCTATTACTTTCTTTTACAATACGCTGATGCAAAAGAAGGTAAAGACAAAGAAATATTAAGCTCTTTTATTTACGGACTATTTTTACATTATATTTTAGATCGTAATTGCCATCCTTATGTTTTTTATCGGACTGGATTTAGTGATAAACCCGAAGAAGCAAAATATTATTTTGGTTCACACGCAAGCTTTGAGGCACACATTGATACTCTAATTAAAGAACGTCAAGGTATTAAAATTACGCACCGTAAAGCAATTGAAGCTAGTGATGAGAAAGTAAAACTCATCTCAAAAATGATGGCGGAATTAGCCGAGAAAGTATTTGATAATCAAGTTATTAAAGAAGATACTTACTACTTAGCTTGGAAAGATATGAAATTTTGCCAAGTTCTTTTTTATTCACCAATTGGTATTAAAAAAGGCATCATGCGTGTTTTTAGTAGCCAAAGCGCTTTAAACGCGATGATTTCTCCACCTATAATTCGTCATAACGACCTTTTAGATATTTTAAATGATCAAAAAAGTGAATGGCGAGATTGTCTTAGTAATGAAGTACGAAATGAATCATTTCTCGAACTAATGGCTAAGGCGAGTGAAGAAGTTGATGAGCTTGATAAAATTTTAGCAAAAAAATATACAGAAGCTGATTTAAAAGCTTTTGTTCGTAATATCGATCATGATGGTTTCCCTTTAAATTCAAAAAAAGTTTATTTTGATAATGTTTGGCTTAAAGTTAAACACGTAAAATGGTAATCTTTCTTTATGATTTCTTTTTTTAAGAAAAGTAGAAATTATTTATTAATTATCACGACGATGTTATGTTTTGGAGCGCTTTTTTTAATCGTCTCTTTAACATACGTTCGAGGTGAAGAAGACGTTCGTAATAGTACTGATAATATTGCTAAAAAAGTGAAACTTTCGGAAACGTCTTTTTTTAATAATGAGTTACCAACAAATTGGACGAAATCTGATGAGTTAATAATTATAAATCAAAGTGCCTTTTTTAATGAAAGTGAATTAAATATAAAAACACCTTTACTAAATAGTCCTTACACTAAGTATTTTGAAATTAACGTTAGTGAAATTAATAATCCCCTTGATGGTGAGTTTTTAGTTCGCGGTTTTAATAGTGATAAAAGCAAACTTTTAGAAGAAATAAGTATTCCCGTTAATGAAGTCGGTTTATTTACGAAGAGATTTTCTTATGACTACATCTATATCGATCAAATTGAGTTTGTATATAAAGGTAGTGCGACAACTTTAAGCGTTGCTTATTTAGGGGTTTTTAGTCTACAATAAGAAGTAATAAATGGCCAAAAAGACAAAATATTATTTATGCGCAGTTATTAAAGTTCAAGACAAACTTTTTTTAATGCGCCCGATTAAAGAAAATTTAGCCGATGTTCCTTTTTCTTTTCCTGGTTTAAAAGTTAAAAAAAGTACGACTTACGACATAGAACAATTAAAACTTGCTATTTCTCATAAATATCAAGGCGAAATCGAAGTTCATACTTTTATTAATCAACACGAAATAGTCCAAAATAAAAGACGAATTGTCTTAAGAGCGTATTATTGTTCATTGAAGAAAAACTTATTTTTAGACCGTGAACAAATTGATTATCGTTTTCCCACGTTAGATAAAGTTCTTGATTTAAAACTTGATACTTGTGATTTACTTGTTGCTAAACAATATTTATTGTTTCGCCAAGTTTATGATGGTGAACTTTCTTTTAAAAATCGACCACTTATTGAATTTAATGAATTAGATGAATATTTAGATGCCTTAGTCTTTTTTGGTAACAAATTACCAACGAAAATTATTCGCGATTTTAATGATTTAATACGCAGTAGTGCTTCGATTCATCAACTTCGCCTCGCGATGAAATTTATTCTTGGTGTTTATCAGCTTAAATATCAAGATTTTATTGCTTATCAAAAGAAACGTAAAAAGAAAAAAAGACGATGAATATTAAAGAAAAAAGAGCGAATATGTTAGTTTTTGGTATCGTCTTACTTATTTTAGGTGTTGGTTTAGAACTAATCTTTTTTTCGATAGCTTATGTAATTGGCTTAGAACTTTTTTATCAAACAACAATCGGAACTTTATCACTAATTGGTTCCTCTTTTTTAATTTTTCTTGGCATTATGTTTTGTGTTTTTCGTCCGCAAGAAAATGAGTTTGATGATTGATTATAATAAACACGTCTTACAAACTTGTTTATATTTGATATAATATAAAACACTTATGGCAGCACACTTAATTGAAAAATTATTAGCTTACGGCGTCACTTATTTATTTTTAAAAGAAGAAGATATCATTTACGTTCGTAATAGTTTACTTTTTAAATTAAAAGTTGATGCGCCTGATGAAAAAGGTTTAGATTTTCCTTCGATTAAAAATTTAGATGTGCCTGATACATTAATAAGTGAATTAGAAGTTTATATTAAAAAACATCTCCATCTTGAAAATTTTGAGTGTGAACAATTAATTGAAGATATTATGGCAGATCTTACACCCTTACCATCAACGATTAATCAAATGTTTTGGGATAAATATAAAACTTCAAAAGAAGACGCAGTTAAGTTTTTATATAATTTAAATGTTAAGGCAAATTATGTCCAAAAAACAAAAATTGCTCAAAATATTAAATGGGTTAGCAAAGACGGTTTAGAAGTTTCCATTAATTTATCAAGACCAGAAAAAGATAATAAAGAAATTCAAAAAGAAGCTAAGATTAAATCGTTTAATTATCCAAAATGCGTTATTTGTTTGGAAAATGTTGGCTATTTTGGTCGACCTAATCATTCAATTAGACGAACGATTAGAGTCGTTGATTTAAAATTAAATGATGAAAATTGGTTTTTACAATATTCACCATTTGGTTATTATGATGAACATTTAATCGTCATAACTAACGAACATAAGCCAATGGAAGTTAATCGGAAAAATACGGAAGCTTTATTTGCTTTTTTAGATTTATTTCCTTTTTATTTTATCGGCGCTAACAGCGATTTACCTATTACTGGCGGATCAATTTTATCGCATGAACATTTTCAAGGAGGCCGCTATACATTTCCGTTAATGAAAGCTAAAGATGTATTTAGTCTTTCTTTAAAAGGTTATGAAGAAATAAAAACGACTTATCTTGATTTTTATAATTCCTCTTTTAAATTAAGTTCATCTAATAAAGTCAAATTAATTGACTTAGCGATGAAAATAAATGAGGCGTGGCTAAGTTTTAATGATCTTGAAGGTGAAATAATTTCAGCGACTAATGGCCAAAGACATTCATCATTAACGATGATTGGGCGTAAACAAAAAGATGTATATGAACTATTTATTATTTTAAGAAATAATCGCACAAATGAAACTCATCCTGACGGTATTTTTCATGCTCATAAAAAATATCATCATATTAAAAGAGAAGGGATTGGCTTAATTGAAGCAATGGGTTTATTTATTTTGCCGCCAAGACTCAAAAGACAAAGTCTTTTAATTGAAAAGATTATTGAAGAAGACTTAAAAAAGGAACAATATTTAAAACTTGATCCTGAATTAGTTTTATTTGAAACAATGATTAATGACTTACGCGAAAGTAAAGAAAATTTAAGTTTAAGAATAAAGGAAAATATTAGTGATGTTTGCAAAAACATTTTACTTAATACGAGCGTTTTTAAAAAAGACGAAAACGGTCATAAAGTTTTAGAGCGCTTTATTAAACATTTGGAGAAAACGTTATGAGTGAAAACCTTATTTTATTAAAAGAAACTTTTCGTCGCTATTTTAATGTTGAGGCAACTAATTATTTTTTTATTCCAAGTCGCCTAGAAATTATTGGTAATCATACTGATCATCAACGTGGTTTATGTTTAGTGGCGAATAGTTCGATTGGTCTTGAAGCAGTCGTAAGTAAAAATAGTGATACAATTGTTCACCTTTTTAGTAAAGACCATGATGAAGTTTTAATTGATATTGCTGGCTTTACGATTCGAGAAAATGAAGTCTTAACTTCAGCGGCTTTAATTCGCGGCGTGGCAAGTTATTTTTTGCAAAATAATTATAAAATAGGTGGCTTTAATGCTTATCTTCTATCACACATACCTCCAGGTATTGGTTTATCTTCAAGTGCTGCTTTTTCACTTTTTGTCGCTAATACACTTAATTATTTATTTAACGATAATAAAATTGCTCCTTTTGAGTTAGTAAAAGCAGCCCGTTATAGTGAAAACCATTATTTTAAAAAAGCTAGTGGTTTATTAGATCAAATTGGAATTACTTATAAAGGTGTTAATTACATCGACTTAAAAGATGAAAATAGCCCGATCATTGAAAAAGTACCATTTAATTTACCTTTAGATATTTATTTAGTTGATACAGGTTCTCATCATCTTGATTCGACACACCTTTATGAAAGTATTCGTCACGATTATGTATCTTTTGCTAAAAAATATTTTAAGGCTCAAGATTTAGGTGCAATTAGTGAAGGTGATGTTCATCATCTTTTTGCGAACCCTCATCAAAAAATTGCTTTTAATCTTCAAAAGCGCATTCAACATTACTATGATGAAAATAACCGTGTTCGTTTAAGTAAAATGGCTTTAGAAAGAGATGATTTAGAAACTTTTTTAATGAATATTAACTTTTCTGGTTTATCGAGTTCACAAAACTTAAAAAATACACAAAGTGGTAATTACAAAACTTCACCTGAAAGAGCGCTGCAATTAGCACGTAAAGTTTTAAAAAAAGGTGCATGCCGTGTTCATGGTGGAGGCTTTCAAGGAGCGATTATTTGTTTTGTACCTCATGAAGAAAAAGAAGTTTTCTTAGAAAAAATGAATGATGTTTATGGAAAAAAACGCGTTTTTAAAGTTTTTATAAACGAAGAAGGAATTAAACATCGATGTCTTACTTAGTTTCAATTAATGTTTTAAAAATTGAAATGGGTGTTAATCTTTTTTATTTATCAACCCTTTTTGTTATTTTTGCTTCTAGTATTATTCTCTTTTTAATTAGTTCAAAACTTAATCAAAAAAAAGCTCATCGCCTTGTTTTAATCTTACTTTTTATGAACTTTGTTTTACATTTTTGTAAAATCCTCATTCCTCCTTATCTTCATGATTTTCCTTCTTCTTTAAAAGTTATTACACCAGACAATATTTGTGCTTTTTCGGCGGTCTTTTTCCCTTTTATGTATTTATCTAAAAATAAATACTTACGTGATTATATGGCTTATCTTGGGACGGCAAGTGGGATTGCTGTTTTTCTTTTCCCTGGTTCTTATCTTGATTTTAATGTGATTGATTTTGGTAGTGTTATCGAAGTTAGTCGTTTTTATATTTCCCATTTACTTTTAACACTTGGGCCTGTGGCGATGCTTGGTAGCAAACTCCACACTCTAAACCATCGTCGTGCTTACGCAGTACCTTTAATCTTCCTTTTTGTCTTAACATATATTGGTTTAAATGAAGTCTTTTTAAAATTAAGCGGGATTACAAATGCTTCATGGCAAGATATTTTTTCAAATAATTATCGTAATGGCGCGTTAGTATTTGGGCCGATGAGCACACTTGATGAATCTTTAGGAAAGTTTTACTTTTTAATCTTACCGTTTTTTAAATATTATTATCCAGGAACTCAAGATCTTTATTATATACCTGTTTTATGGCTTGCCTTACCTGTTTTTGTTTTCTTTAGCCTTGGAGCGTTTCTTTTATCTTTACTATATACAAAACGTCAAGCTTGTCTTGATTACAAGTCTTATAAACAAAAAAGAAAAATGCGTTTAACTTATAAAAGGAGTTTAAAAATAGTAAGTGAATAAAAATAATAAAATTTTATGTTCAAAAAAAGATATTTCAATGAAACAACTAAGAGTTGTTTATTTAAATTTATTTATTATTTCTTTGCTTGGTTTTTTATTTTTTAGTCTAAATTTTTTACCTACTTTTGAAGCCGCGAATGTTAATTTAGAAAAAGAAACTTTTACGATGTTTGAAATTGCTTTTGGCAGTAGTGAGTTAGTAATGAATGGTTTAATTTTTTCAAGTCTAATTACTTCTTTTATTGCTAGTTGTTTAATGCTTGTTGCAGCAATTTTATGTTTAAAGTTTAAAACTTTTTCTTCGCTTTTTGCTTTATTAATTGGGATTGCTTTTTTACTTTATACATTTACCTTTGTCGTCTTTTTATTAAATCCGCTTCTTGCTTCTTATACGTTTTCTGTTTTTGAAACATTTTCATCTTTGTGGACGATTTATCTTTTGTCGCTTTTACTTTTTTATATTGTTTTATCATCTTTAGGTCTTTTAATTTATTCAAGTATTGTTTGTTATCAAGAAATAAATTTAGTAAAAGAAGGAAACTAGCATGAACAAAAATTATGAGCACACACGTCAAGCCGGCTTATTAATGCCCCTTGCTTCGCTTCCAAATCGACATGGGGTTGGTGATTTTGGTAAACAAACAAAAGATTTTTTAAAACTTATCCATACGATGGGCTTTCGTTTATGGCAAATTTTACCACTTAATCCAATTGGTTATGGACATAGTCCATATCAACCATTTTCATCCTTATTAATTGATGAAATTTATCTTTCTTTGGATGATCTTATTTATGAAGGTTTATTAGAAAAAGTTCCGTCTTATTGTCAAAATTACGCGCGTCTTAATTATGAAAAAATTCGCATTTTTAAAAGGCAATATATTCGCCGTGCTTATTTAAATGCGACACTTAAAAAACCAAAACTTATTAAAAAAATTAAAAAAGAAATGAAAGATTATTATCTTGACGCTGTTTTTATGGCCTTTAAAAAACATAATAACGATTTACCTTGGCCGGAATGGAAAGAAGAAGAAATTAATTGGATTAATGATCAAAAACTTTCATTAGATCCTTATTTAGAAGAAATTAATTATCAATTATTCGTCCAATACTTTTTAAAAAAAGGCTGGCATAAAATTAAAAAAGAAGCGCATAAACTCGGGATTCAAATTATTGGCGACTTACCATTTTATGTTGGACATGACTCAAGTGATTGTTATGCAAATCAAAAATATTTTTATTTAAACAAAGTAGGGTATCCAAAATTAATTGCCGGTGTTGCGCCTGATTATTTTTCTAAACTTGGACAAAGATGGGGTAATCCAGTTTTTAACTTTGAGGAATTAAAAAAAGACCGTTATGCTTTTTTAATTAATCGTCTCAAAATTTGTGGTGAACTTTATGATTATATTCGCCTTGATCATTTTCGGGCCTTTGATACGTATTATGTTATTGATGCTAAATATAAAACAGCTCGGCAAGGTGAATGGAAACTTGGACCAAGTTATGATTTTTTTGACGAACTTTTTTTAACGTTTGATAAAACACGTCTAATTGCTGAAGATTTAGGTGATCTTCGTCCGGAAGTATTAAAACTTCGTGATGATTATTCATTGCCGGGGATGGACTTATTACAATTTAGTATTTTGGATGAAAAGTCTTTACTTAATAAACGTAATGTTTATTACATCGGCACGCATGATAATGAAACATTAAAAGGATGGTATTTAAATTTAAAACCTTTAGAAAAACAAAAACTTAAAAAGATTTTAAAACAATTTAATTATCCTGGTGATATTTATGATCAACTTTTATTATTTGCTCTAAAGCAAGAACATCCTTTTTGCATTTTATCATTATCTGACTTATTAAAACTTGATAATAAAGCACGTTTAAACGTCCCAGGAATTATTAACGATTTTAATTGGACATATCGTTTAAAGTCATTAGATAGTTTAAAGGCGATTACAAAAGACGTTAAAATTTTACTTTTAATGTCCAAGCGAATTTAAAACATTTTTTTAATAAACTTAATTTGTTAATTTTACTTCTTTTTATAGCATAAGAAGTGACTTTAAGACTTAAATATTTTACAATTTAAACGAATAAAAATGGAAAAAATTGGTTTAGTTTCGTTAGGATGTGCAAAAAATTTAATTGATAGTGAAATTATTTTAGGGATGTTTAATCGCGTTAATTATCACATTGTTAATCATCCTGAAGAAGCTGACTTAATTATCGTTAATACTTGCGGTTTTATTAGTGACGCTAAAAAGGAAAGTATTGACGCTATTTTTCAAATGGCAGCTTATAAAAAACCTCTTGTTGTTATTGGTTGTTTAGTTGAAAGATATTACGAAGATTTAAAAAAAGCTTTACCTGAAGCTGATTTACTCGTGCGGATTAAAGATTATCCTAAACTTCACTTAATGGTCGAACAATTAACAAACGGGCGAATTAAACCAGCACCTTTTGATCCATATTATCGTTTAATGTCAACCCAAGACTATAGTGCTTATTTACGAATTAGTGAAGGTTGTAATCATCGTTGTTCATATTGTGCGATCCCGCTTATTCGCGGTAAGTTAAAATCGCGTCCCTTAGAAGAAATTTTAATTGAAGCTAATGTTTTAAAAAATAAAGGTGTCAAAGAAATAATTATTATTGCTCAAGATACGACGAGTTATGGTTATGATTTAGGGCAAAAAGATTACTTGATCGTCTTATTAAAAGAATTACTTAAAATCAAAGAATTTCTTTCAATTCGTCTTTTATATTTATACCCTGAAGAAATTAGTGATGAATTAATTAACTTATTTAAAGAAAATAAAGCTTTAATGCCTTATTTTGATATTCCTCTACAACACGCTTCAAATCGAATTTTAAAACTAATGAACCGCGCCTCAACAAAAGAAGAAGTAGTTAAACTTATTAATAAAATTAGAAAAGAAATACCTCATGCAATTATTAGAACGACTTTTATTGTTGGTTTTCCAAGTGAAACCGAAGAAGATTTTCTCCAATTAGTCGACTTTACTAAGTTAATTAAATTTAATCATTTAGGCGTTTTCCCATACTCACAAGAAGAAGACACACCTTCTTATGATTTAAGTGAACAAGTTGATGAAAAAGTTAAACTTCGCCGTTTAAATGAATTAATTGAAGTTCAAAAAAAAATTTCTTATCGTAATAATACAAAAATTGTTGGTCGTGTGATGGATGGTTTTATTATTCACGCTGATCAAAAAAATAAAACCTATCGTGTACGGACTTATTTTAACGCTCCTGATGATGTTGATGGGCGAATTACTTTAACATCTAAGAAAAGATTAGTTTTAGGTCAATATGTAAAAATACGAATTATTGCTCCGTTTGTTTATGATTTATATGCCGAGCTTTTTGAAGAACATTAAAAATGAATTGGCCTACTTATATTATGTTAATACTTTTGAAGTAATCTAAGTTATAATTAAGTTCTAAAGAAAGAAAGAAAAATATGCGCATTAGTAAAATTGTTAATCGTAGTTACTTAGAAGTTAATAAATATCCTCGCTTTGATTTTAAGAAAAAGACTATTAAACCTTTAAATATTTTAAAACCACTTATGTATCTTTTATCGGTCTTTGAAGTTAAAAAAAGAAAAAGTAAAGTCACAAAAATAAACTTCGATAAAATCAAACCACCTTATTTTATGTTCGTTAATCATAATTCTTTTTTTGATTTTAAAGTTGCGACTTTAACGATGTTTCCAACGGTTGGCTCTAATATTGTAGCAATTGATGGTTTTATTAACCGCGAATTGCTTCTTCGCGCGGTTGGCTGTATTGGGAAAAGAAAGTTTACGACTGACCCACATTTAATTATGAATATTAAACATATTATTAAAAAGAAAAAAGGTGTTGTTTCGATTTATCCTGAAGCTCGTTATTCACTTCTTGGGACATCTTCGCCTTTACCAGACTCACTTGGTAAACTCGTTAAACTATTTGATGTCCCGGTTTTAGTTTTAATTAATAGTGGTCATCATTTAGCGCAGCCGGTATGGAACTTAAGAAAAAGAAAAGTTGAAACGTCTTCGACTTTAACAAAACTTTTTGATGAAGAAGATTTAAAAAAACTAAGTGTTGAAGAAATTAATACTAAGTTAAAAGAAGCTTTTTATTATGATGATTATAAATATCAAAAAGATCATAACATTTTAATAAGTGAGCCATTTCGTGCTGAAGGACTACATAACCCACTTTATAAATGTCCGGTTTGTGGTAGTGAAGAACATATGAATTCAAAAGGCACAAACTTATTTTGTGAAAAATGTGGGGCATCTTGGTATATGAATGAACTTGGCGGACTTGAACATCCAACTAAACCTTTTCCACACATCCCAACATGGTTTGAATGGCAAAGACAAGTTGTTAGTTTTGAAATTAAAAATAACAAGTATCATTACGAAGAAGAAGTAATGATTGAGTCATTACCTAATTCCAAAGGCTTTTATCGAATTGGTAAAGGAAAACTCACTCACTCTTTAGATGGTTTTATTTTAACGCTTGATGGTCTCGAGGAGCCTTTAATTAAAAATAGGCCCTTAGAAAACTTCGGCGCGCATATTGAATATAATTATTTTGGTAAAGGTAACCTCGTCAGTTTATCAACCGAACGTGATACTTATTACATTTACCCAATTAATCAAAAGAAGTCGGTGACAAAACTACATTTTGCTGCTGAAGAACTATATACTTACACAAAAGCACAGTTAGTAGAAAAAAAGAATGTCTAAGATCGTTTATCCAAATTATAAAAATTCATTAATTAACGTAAGCAGCTCTCTTTTTAAATATTATGATTTAGAAACAACTTATTCATCATTACCTATTTTAGATAAATATTTAGAAAAGAAATATCAGCATATTGTTGTTTTTTTAATTGATGCGATGGGCGAAGAAATTATTAATAAGCATTTGCCTCATCATAGCTTTTTAAAAGAAAAAGTAATTAGTCAAATTACAAGTGTTTGTCCATCAACAACAAGTGCGGCAACGACTGCTTTTTTAAGTGCCAAATCACCTTTACAAACTGGTTGGTTTGCTTGGCAACAATACTTTAAAAAACATGAACGTCATATTATTTTATTTTTAAATGAAGATTATTACAGTAAAGAAAAACTCGCTGTTAATATTATTAAAGACGAATTACCATATGAAAGCATTTTTGACCAATTAGCAATAAAAAAGCCGCAAATTCAGGCTAAATCAACGATTTTCGAAGACAAAAAGAAAAAATTTCTTTCTTTAAATAAACTAATTCGCTTTGTTAAAAAAGAAGTTAAAAGTAAAAAAGAAACTTTTACTTATGCTTATTATCCTAAACTCGATTCTTTAATGCATGAGTTTGGGACAACGCATAAAAAAGTTCATAAACTACTTTTAAAAATTAATCAAAAACTCGAACGTTTGTCCAAGTCTAAAAAGGATGATACACTCGTTATTGTTTTAGCAGATCATGGCCAAATCGATACAGAAAAAATTAATCTTGTTCATCACCCTGATTTTATTAAGACACTTATTTTAAAGCCTTCTTTTGAAGGGCGCTTTACTTCGTTTTTAGTGAAAGATGAAGAAGCTTTTAAAAAATATTTTCGCGAACATTTTGATGAGCATTTTATTTTAAAAACAAAAGAAGAAATTTTAAATGAAAACTTTTTTGGTCTTGAAAAAAAGACAAAGTTTGAGAAGTTTTTAGGTAATTATTTTTTAATTGCTAAAGGTAAGTATCTTTTAGAATATAATGTTTTAAAAACACCTAGTAAGAAAAGTGGACATCATGCTGGCTTAAGTCGTGATGAAATGAATATCTCTTTAATCGTCTTTTAACTTTACCACTTGCAAAAAGTAGCGATTTATAAGATGATATTATTTGTATCAAAAATGTGCCCCCTTAGTTAAGTGGCATAACGGGTCCATGGTAAGGATCAGTTGGTGGTTCGATTCCGCCAGGGGGCACCATATCACGAAAAAGGCCGATTATATGGGCCTTTTTTCTTTGCCTGGCGCAGATTTGGCGTAGATTTGGCGTAGTCAGCTTTTGAAAAAAAAGAACTTTTGGTAAAAGAGACAACCTTTTTTTGTTAAAAAAAACCAAAAAACAAGAGAAATCTCCACTCTTTTTGTTCTAAAATTCCGAACTTTTACTAATTTTTGTGATGAATTAAGTTTGCATTATGAATTATTAAAAATAGATGCGATTTGATATGCCATTAATACTGGCACAGCATTACCTATTTGTTTATATGCTGGACTTAGTGGACCAAAGAAGAAGAACGTATCAGGGAACGTTTGAATTCTTGCTACTTCCCGAATACTAAGTCTTCGATGCTCGTTTGGATGTGGGGGAATTAAAGGACCACCAGCGCCACTACCACGGGCCATGATTGTCGGTTCGTGTTTGTCCCAAAAAGTTGGTCGGTTACCCATGCTACCAGCCAATGTAATTAATCATTCCCAAAAAGTAGAAGAAATTACAGTTTTGGGAATAACTTTTTTGTATGTTTGATATTTTGTGGTTACAGCATAACTTAATAATCACAAAAAGTGCCAACAAAACAACACAAAAACTAGCAATGAAGAGTGGAAATGACACTTTAGTTGTCTTTTTAGTGAAAAAACAACGTTCCATTCCCAAAAAACAAAAAAACTTGAAGTTTTGGGAATCGAGTGCTAAAATAGTTTTAGGAGTGGAACGATGAAAATAATAAAAAGAGACGACTACTTACAAAAATTACTAAGTTATAAAGATAAGCCTGACATAAAGGTCATTACTGGTGTAAGACGGTCTGGTAAATCAATGCTACTTAATGAGTACATTAAAATAATTCAAACAGAACCGGGAAACGTTAACATTATTAGAATTGATTATAACCGGATTGAATTTGACGATATCAAGGACTATCGTAAATTAAATACATATATTTGGGATAAATATAAGGAAGGATTTAAAAACTATCTTTTTATTGACGAAGTACAGATGTGTGAGGAGTTTGAAATCGCGGTTAACGACATTTATGAATCAAAAAAATTCGATATTTATATAACAGGGTCAAATGCTTTCTTATTGTCGAGTGACTTAGCAACACTTTTTACCGGCCGCCACTTTGAAATAAAAGTCCTTCCTTTTTCTTTCAGCGAATACTTAGATTATTTTGAGTATAAAAACATTGATGAAGCTTTTGAAAAGTATACGTTAGAAGGTGGGTTTGCTGGTAGTTACCTTTACGAACTAGAGGAACAAAAAACCGAATATATCGCTAATGTATTAGATGTTGTAATTTTAAAAGATATTATGAAAAAAAATAATGTTACGGACCAAGTAGCGATGGAAAACATTGTAGCTTTTTTACTTGATAATATTGCCAATATTACGTCTCCTTATGGCATTACAAAAAACTTAGTTAAAGACGGTGTGGCTATTGACCATAAAACAGTTGGTAATTATTTAAAATATTTATGTGAAGGGTTTGTTTTTTATAAAATTAAGCGTTTTGATATAAGAGGAAGCGGGTATTTAAAAACGAACGAAAAGTATTACTTAGTCGACCACGGTTTTCGGTTTGCTAAATTAGGCAAAAGATATTTTGACTATGGTCGCTTATATGAAAATATTGCGGCAATTGAATTGATCCGTCGTGGTTATTCGCTTTATGTTGGAAAACTTTATGAAAAAGAAATCGATTTTGTAGCGATGAAAGGAACAGAAAAAATTTATATCCAAGTTGCTGATAACATTACACGCGATGAAACGTTGGAGCGTGAACTAAACCCGTTACGACAAATAAAGGATTTTTATCCTAAAATTTTAATCGCCAACACGCGCCACGATGATTATGATATTGATGGCATTAAGGTATTTGACATTGCCCGCTGGCTACTATTAGGTCGTTCAACTTAACGCTGATTTACAAATAAGGCAAAGATTAAAGCGAATTTATATAATATTTTTTTCACTTCCTCAATTTCTTTTCTCGCCGAGCCGCTTTTATATATGGTTGTGCTTTTTTAGTTTATTTTTCAAAGCACTTTTAATAAATGAACTAGTTTTTAATACTTGTAATATAACCTCTCAAATCTTCATCCTATTTTGAAATATAAGTTCCGTTTTGGCGTAGATAAAATTTTAAAAAGTAAAATCTCGTAAAACGTGGTAAAATCTCGTAAAATATGACGTTTGAAAAAGTGAGATTTTAAAGCCAAATAAAACGTAATAAAATGTGGTAAAACGTGGTAAAACGAAGTGTGAAACCCTGGCAGGGGGCACCAGTCCTAAGAAAATTAAAAAACACGCTCACTCGAGAGCGTTTTTTATTTAGTATGATTATTAATCTTCTCTTTTTGGATAAAAAATTTTATATATTTTATTCTTTTGGAGTTGTTCTTATTTTTCGTAAGAAGAACCAAAATAAACCTAAAAGTTCAACTGGTACAAGGGCAATAAAAATAAACCAAGACTGCGGATAAAATTGAAAAATAGACAAATAAATACTCGTTGCAACACCAATTGCAAGCGTACTAAAAAAGGTAAATGAAAGTTTATTATTACCCCATATAAGCGAAAAGACTAATAAGATAATTGAAGATAATGGTATCGCGTAAATAAAAAAGCGCCAAGTAATTGAAACTAAGTCTGGTTTAATCATATTTGCAAGTACAAAAGCAGCCGTCGCGATAAGCCAAACTAAACCAGCTGCTAAAACTGAAATTAAGATGCGTGTTTTAATCGTCAGAGGTTCACGAGGCTTACGGCCTATCGTTAAAAAATCGTTTAAAGTGACACCAAAAAAAGTCGCAAGACGTTGTAAAGTATACACATCAGGAAGAGAATCGCCTCGTTCCCATTTCGAAATTGCCTTATCAGAATAATTTAAATTTTCAGCTAATTGGAGTTGCGTAAGACTAAACTTTTTTCGGTAATAGACAATATTACTAGCCACTACTTCGCGAAATTGTTTTTCATCAATTATTTCATGTCGAGGAGAAGTTTTTATTTTTTTAATTTTCATTTTTTTAATTGTTAACGACGTTATTATACATAATAAACAGTGCAATAACAAACGTTTTGTATCTAGTTCTCTTGCGAGTAGAGTTCGTTTTCTTAATTCTACTCATAAGAGAAAAAGCGTTTAGTGACATATTTTTAGTAAAAATATAAAGTAGTTAGTGAAGAAAAACGGAGGTAAAAAAATATGAAAATAGCAATATCAAGTGATAGTACAGTTGATCTTCCCAAAGAGCTTCTTGAAAAATTTAAAATCCACACGCTCCCTTTTATGGTTATTATGGGACAAACAGAAGTAGCGGATGGAGAAATTTTACCAGAAGAAATTTTTGCGTTTGTAAAAAAAGAAAACATCTTACCAAAAACGAGTGCGATTAATGAATATCAATTTGAAAATCATTTCCAAGATTTACTAAAAGATTATGATCATGTTATTCACTTTTCTTTATCTAGTGAAATAAGTGCAGCTTATAAAAACGCGGTTAGTGTCGCACAAAAACATAACAATATAACGATTATCGATGGTCGCTCCTTATCAACCGGAACGGCTCTTTTGTGCATATATGCGCGTAAGTTAATTGATAAAGGTTTAAGTCCAGCAGAAATCGTTTCTTTAGTTAGTGAAAGAATTCCATTTGTTCAAGCAAGCTTCGCTTTAGAAAAAGTTGATTATTTATATAAAGGTGGACGTTGTTCACGTTTAGCTTTTATTGGCGCGAATGTTTTAGGAATTAAGCCACAAATTATTGTAAAAGATGGGGCGATGATTCCAGGACGTAAATATCGCGGTAATATGCAACGCGTTACGACACAATATGTCAACGATACATTGTATTATTACAATAATCCTGATTTAGATACGATCTTTATAACTTATACGACCGCTACTGAAGAAATTATTGAATCAATTAAAAAGACATTAGAAGAACGCGGCTTTAAAAATATTTATGTAACACGTGCCGGGGCAACGATTAGTTCTCATTGTGGTGAAAATTGTTTAGGTATTTTATATATTAACGACGGTAAAAAATAATTAAAGTTTAGGAAAATAAAAAAAGCATGACATCCAAATCATGCTTTTTTACTATGTAAATAATTGTTTATTTTTCTGCAAGAAAAACCATTAAGCCTTCAAAAACACCGGCAACGATTAATAAAACACTCATCGCAATAACGCTGCCACCAAGTTTAATGGTTAGGGCCGTTTCATTTGCGGCTTGATATAAAGTTGGTAGAAGTAAGAAAATAATACCACTAGCAACAAAAAATAAAGCGATAACACCTAAAAGGATTTTTTGAAGTTTCATGGGGATAAAAGCCGGGATAAGAAGTAAGGAACCGACCGATAGTAACATAAAGCCAACGACCATTGCCGCCGAAAGGTTACTACCAAAGCCCCAAACGACTTGATAAAAGTTACCAATATCACTAGCTACGCCTTCACCAATTAAAGAAGGGACATATAAAGCGACAGCCGCGCCAAGGGGCCAAACAATTGCTAATAAGACTAAAACAAAGATGTTTACAAAGGGGATTATTTTTCGCATAAAAACCTCATTTCTAAAATACAAATAAATTGTATGCTATATAATGTTATCTTAACAATAATCTTTTTTCAATTATTAAAATCTTTTTCATGAAAGAAACTTAATTATATTTGGTTTACAACGGCTCAAAACTACATATAATATATGTATAAGCGAGGTAATTTATGAAAAAACACTTTAATAAAGTTCTTTCTTTAATTAGTGTCTTTTTATTAACTGGTTGCCAAGTTCCCTTAGAAGAAATTGAATATACCAGTTATACTAAAGGACCACTAACGATGGAAGGCGATCATTTTAGGATTTTGCAATTAACTGATATTCATTTTGGTTTAGCAACACATTTTATCGAAGAATGGCCGTATTTTGATGTTTTAATCGAAAGGGCTAATCCAAATTTAATTGTTATGACTGGCGATCAATTTATGAACGCCTCAACTGATGTTGTTCATAAGCTCTATTCGTATATGGATAGTAAAGACATACCTTGGACACTTACCTTTGGTAATCATGACCGACAAGGTTTTTATACGCCGCAATTTATGTCTAATCAAAAAACATATGATGCCTATGGTAATTCGTATTACATTAATTTAAACGACAATCTTGCTGGCCAAGGTAATCATTATATAAATCTTGAAAAAGATGGTGAAATTAAGTGGCAATTTTTTATGCTTGATTCAGGATCTTATCATAAGACAAGTTTTGCTTATGAATATGGTATTATTGATGAAACACAAATCGATTGGTATGAAAAAGTTATTAAAGAAACGAATAAAACCGTTCAAGGCGTCGTTGATTTTAATGAAATTAATCATAGTGATGTTATTCCTTCTTTAGCCTTTTTCCATATTCCACTTCATGAGTATATAGATGCCTGGGAAGCTTATCAAAATGGTGAAGCTGAAGGTAGTGGTGTTTTTAATGATTCAGGTGTTTGGCACGGCTATCGTAATAGCGGCTTTTTTGATCGTGCTAAAAACTTACATTCAACTAAAGGAATATTTGTTGGTCATGACCATACGAATAATTTTGCAATTAATTATGAAGGCATTCTTTTAGCCTATGGTGTTAAAAGTGGACGTGGTATTTACCACGACCCCGAACATATTGGTGGACGAACGATTACCGTTCATGCTGATGGGACATTAACAAGTGAGCATCTTTTTCTCACCTATGCAGAAATTTAAGAAGGAGCAAGAGTAATGAAAACAAAAGTTTTATATATTATTAGTCAAATATTTTTATACGTTTTTGCTAGTGCTGCTGCTTACTTTTTTACAATCGTCTTATTTACTGATGCGATTAATAATTTACGGATGATTTTACATTATTTACCCGTTTATTTAACAACAATAAGCCTTGTTTATTTAATGCTTGTTTTTTATTATTTAGCACGTGTTAAGGATGAGGCGTTACTAGCCTATAAGATTAAAGTTCATAGCATTATTTTATTGTCACTTAATGCTTTTTCTTTTCTTTTTGGTTTTATTAACACGTTTATTTCTTTTGGCGGTAACTTTTTAAGTGGTGGACCTTCAAAAGCTTTTCCTTTATCGTTTTTAATTATTAATTTAGCTCTTGTTGCTCTAGCAACTTATTTACTTGTCGTTTATTTTAAAGCTGAAAAACCACAAATTGAAAAAGTTAAAAAAAGAGGATTAGTCAAAAGAATTTTTTATCATCTTTATTTAATGTTTGCTTTATATTTTCTTGGTACGTTCTTGTTTGGTTTTTATAGTTTTGATTTAAATCCAGTTTACGCTTTTGGTACATTTCCTGTTTATTTATTATTACTTTTACCGAGTGCACTTATTATTAGTAATGAGTTTTTAAAAGCAAAAGGTTGTGCGGTTAGTTTATTAAATAAACGTTTTATTTTAGGACTTGTCTTTTTATGCCTTACAATTCTTTTAAGTGGATGGGTTTTAATTTATCAAATCGTTCATCCAAATTATATTGAGATTTCATTAACGGCTCTTTTCCCAGTTGACTTTGCTATTTCACTTAATATTGGTCCTTTAATTTTATTTTTACTTGGGATTATACCTTCATCTTATTTTGTTATATCTTACGTTCTACTTAGATATTGTAAAGTTTGTCAAAAGGTTGCCTTAAAAAGAAAAGAAAAAGCTGAAAAGTTAGAAGAATAAGAGATATTACTTGCAATAATTAGATAATAATATTATTATTACAAGCGCAAACAGTTTGTTTGTTCTTGGGTTCGTCCAAGATAACTCTTAACCCTAAGAGTGGCCGCAAGTCCACTCTTTGTTATCTTAAAGGAGGAGTTTATGGCAATTAAAGACGACGTTCGCACACTTATTGAACCAGCTTTAAAAGTTGTTGGTTATGATTTAGCTAATGTCCAATTTTTAAAACAAGGTAAAAATTATATTTTACGTGTTGTTATCGATAAAGATGGTCCTGTGAGCTTTGATGATATTTTGCGTGCTGGTGATTTAATTAGTCCACTTCTTGATGAAGCTGATTTAATTAAAACGTCTTATTTACTCGATATTACTTCTTTAGGTATTGATAAACCAATTGCTTTTGAAAAACTAGAACTTTATCTAGAACAAGATTTAGAAGTGAAGTTAAAAGAAAAAGTTTATGAAAAAGACGTTTATCGTGGCGTGTTATTAAGTTTTAATAAAGACCAAATTATTTTAGGGTTAACGAGTAAAAAAATGAAAGAAGTTATTTTAAAACAAAGTCAAATTAAAACAATTCGTTTAGTCATTAAATTTTAAGGAGAATAAAACGATGATTAATAGTAAACAATTTTTTAGCGCAATTAGTGAATTATCACAACAAAAAGGCATTAGCCAAGAAAGTATTTTTGATGGTCTAAGAGAAGCTTTTCGTCGCGCTATTATTAAAAAACTCGGTGGCGGCGATGATGCACATGTCGAAGTTATTATTGATGAAGAAAAAGCTTTGATTGAAATGTATCACTTAAAAAAAGTTGTCGAAAGTGTTGAAGACGATTATTTAGAAATTGAATTAAAAGAAGCACAAAAACTTGAACCTAAAATTCAAGTTGGTGATGATTTTAAAATACCTTTTGATTTAAGTGATGCTAATAAAATATTTGCTAATACTGTTAAAAGTGTTTTACATCAAAAAATTAACGAAGCTGAAAAGCAAGCTTTATATGAGACATATAAAGATAAAACTGGTGAAATGATTACCGGGATTGTTGAAAAATATGATGAACGCTCCGTAATTGTGAATATTGGTCGAACAACGGTTTATTTATCACCACGAGAATTAATTGGCGAAGAATCTTTTGAAACCGGCCAACAAATTCGTCTTTATGTTGCTGAAGTTAGTTCACTAGAAAAAACCGAAAAAGGTTTTAAAGGTGAAAAAAGCCAAGGTATTAGCGTCACACGCGCTCACCCAGGCTTTATTAAAAGGTTATTTGAAGAAGAAGTTCATGAAATTTATGACGGTACAGTTATGATTAAATTAATCGTTCGTGAAGCTGGTCTTCGTAGTAAAGTTGCTGTTTATAGTGATGATCCAAACGTCGATCCAACTGGAGCATGTATTGGTCATGATGGGACACGAATTAAAAAAATTCTAGGGCAACTCGGTAATGCTCGTGAAAAAGAAAAAATTGATGTCATTCAATATATTTCTGATGATGCTTTATTTATTGTCGAAGCTTTACGTCCAGCAACTGTTATTGGTGTTCATTTAAATAAAGAAGAAAAGACTGCTTTAGCAGTCGTTCAAAATGAACAACTTTCTTTAGCAATTGGTCGTAAAGGTGCAAATGCGCGTTTAGCTAATAAGATTAGCGGTTATGAAATTGATATTAAAGAAGAAAGTGTCGCCCAAGAATATAACTTAGAATATACGCCTGTTGCTATTTTAGAAGAAGAAGCAAAAGAACGCTTAATTAAAGAACGTTACCAACGTTATATTGGTACACTTACACCAGCTTCTAAAAAAGAAGAAGAACCAGTTGAAGTTCAAGAAGTTAGTGAACAACTAAGTGATGAAGTTAAAGACTTAGTTATCGAAGAAGAAAAAGTCCAAGAAGTCGTTAAAGAAAAAGAAGAAGTTCAAATCGTTAATGTTAAAGTGACGACGGACTTATTTGAATTAGAACGACAACTTGAAAAAGAAAAAGCAAAAGATAAAGTTTCAAAACCAAGAACAAAACGTCCACCTAAGATATCTGAAGAAGACGTTAGTGATGAATATAAAGAAGAAGTCGTTAAACCTGTTGTCCAAACACCAAAAATGGAAATTTATTCAGAAGAAGAACTCGCTAGTTTTGAAAGTGAAGAAAAAGAAAGTGATGATAGCTACTACGACGATATCGATTATGATGAATTCGATGAATATTATGATGATGAGGATTAATGTTATTTAAGATAGGAGTAAAAAGTGAAGAAAATTCCCCTAAGACGTTGCACTTTAACGAATAAAGTGTTACCAAAACAAGAACTATTACGAATCGTTAAAACAAAAGACGATCAAGTTTTTGTTGATCTTAGTGGCAGGGCAAATGGTCGTGGAGCTTATTTACAAAAAGACTTAGACCCAAGCTTATTTCTTAAAAAGAAACATTTACTAGAAAAAGCCTTAAAAATAAAACTACCCGAAAAAGTTTTATTAGAAGTTGAGGATATTTTAAAGAGTGGTCGTTAATAAAATTACTTCTTACTTAGGTTTAGCTAATAAAGGGCGAAAAGTTCATGTTGGTGAAAACTTAGTAAAGAAAATTGAAAAGAATAAAATTCACTTAATTTTATTCGCCAGTGACCACATTAGCCAAAGCCAAAGTAAAATTAAACTTAAAGCCGAGGCTAAAAACATTCCGATGTTTGAAAACTTAACTGCTAGTGAATTAGCTAACGCCTTAAATTATGAAAAATTAAGTGCAGTTGGCCTTAGTGATGTGCATCTAGCAAAGCAAATTATAAAAATCTTAAAGGAGGAGAAAAATGGCACAAAAAAAAGTAAAACCGAGGATTAGTAGTCTTCCCCTTGAGAACACTCATAAAAAACAAGAAAAAGCTTTTGTTAAAGATAATGTCTTAGTTTATAATAGATGTTTAAGTGTTAATGAATTAGCTAAATATTTAAATCTTAACCCAACCGATATTATTAAATTTTTATTTATGAATAAAAAGATGGTAGCAATTAACGATACTTTATCTGAAGATGATATGGGCGTTATTTGTTTAGAATTTGGTTTTGATTTTGAAAAAGAAGACGAAGTTAGTTTAGAAAACTTTGAACATATAAAACTCGTTGATAATCCTAAGGACTTAAAACCAAGACCACCAGTCGTGACCGTTATGGGTCATGTTGATCATGGTAAAACGACTTTAATTGATGCAATTCGTTCAACGCATGTTGTTGAAACAGAAGTTGGTGGTATTTCACAAGCAATTGGCGCTTATCAAAAAGAAATTAACGGACAAAAGATTACGTTTATTGATACACCTGGACACGAAGCTTTTACAGCTATGCGTTCACGTGGTGCGGCGATTACGGACATTGTTGTTTTAGTCGTTGCTGCTGATGATAGTGTTATGCCGCAAACAAAAGAAGCAATTGATCATGCTAAAGCTGCTAATGTTCCTGTGATTGTCGCGATTAATAAAATTGATAAAGTTGGGATTAATGTTGAAAAAGTAAAAAGCGATTTAACGAGTTTAGGTATTATTCCTGAAGAATATGGTGGGGAAAATTTATTCGTTGAAGTTAGTGCGAAACAAAAAATCGGCATTGATAATTTACTTGAAGCAATTTTACTCGTTAGTGAGATGAAAGAATTAAAAGCTAATCCTAATCGCTACGCGATTGGGACGGTTATTGAAGCTAAACTTGATAAAGGTGAAGGACCAAAAGCAACGCTTTTAATAGAAAACGGGACTTTAAAGTTTCAAGATTTTGTCGTTGTTGGAAGTAGTTATGGAAAAATTCGTAAAATGACTAATGACCAACAAAAAGTACTCAAAAGTGCCGGACCTTCAACACCTGTTAGTATTATTGGTTTAAGTGAAGTACCACATGCTGGTGATCCCTTTATCGCGCTTGATAATGAAAAAACAGCTCGTGAAATCGCAACTTTAAGACGTTTAGTTAAAGAAGATGAAGCGCGTGGTGAAGTTCAATCTGCTTCAATTGAAGATTTATATAGTCGACTTAAAGAACAAAATTTACAATTTATTAATGTGATTATTAAAGCTGATACAACTGGTTCAGCCGAAGCTATTCGTGGGGCTTTAGAAAAACTTGATGTTGGTGGTGTTAAAGTAAACATTTTAAGTCATGGACCTGGGGCAATTACTGAAGGTGATATTCTTCTTGCTAGTACTTCTGATGCGATTGTTTATGGTTTTAATGTGCGTCCTAATGCTGTTGTTCAAGCTCGGGCCTTAGAAGAAAAAGTTGAAATTCGTTTACATCGTATCATTTATGCTCTAATTGAAGAAATGGAAAAAGCGTTACGTGGTCAACTAAAAGTTGAAAAAGTTGAAAAAGTTAATGCAACGGCTGAAGTAAGAGAAACATTTTCAGCTTCAAAACTTGGAACCATTGCTGGTTCATATATTACTAGTGGTGTGATGAAAAATAACCAAAGTGTGCGTTTAATTCGCAACAGCATTGTCGTTTATGAAGGTAAAATATCTTCAATGAAACGATTTAAAGACGATGTTAAAGAAGCGCGCGAAGGATATGAATGCGGAATTGTTTTAGAAAAATATAATGATATTAAACAAGGTGATATTATTGAAGGTTATGAAATGGTGGATAAAAAATAATGGCTAATCGACATGCACGTGTTCAAAGTTTAATTTTTCGTTACTTAAGTGAGATTTTACGACATGAAATTAAAAATGACAAAATTGGCCTCGTTTCTTTAAATGATCTTATTTTAAGTAAAGATTATTCACAAGCAAAAATTTATGTATCCTTTTTTAATGAACCTTATCCTCACAATAACTTTCTTGCCCTTTTAGAAGCTAAAGGTTTTATTCGTTCTTCGCTTGCTAAAAAAGTTAGTTTATATAAAACGCCAGAATTAATTTTTATTCATGACCAGCGTTATGAAATCCAAAAAAATATTTCTAATCTACTTGATCAAGAAAAAGAAACATTAGAAAAAATTAAGAAAAATAAAAAGTAGTTTATTGTTTATATAAAGTCATTTTAATGTGCAAAATATTCGCATCAAGAAATGTTTCGCCTTCTTTTTGAAAGCCTAATTTTTCATAAAAAGCAATCGCATTTACTTGCGCATTTATAATAAAAGTAACAGGTCTTTTTCTTTCTTTTATAAAATTAATTATGTAATTAAGAGCAAGCTTTCCATATCCTTTTTGCCGATGTTTTTTAACGATTGCAATCCGTGAAATTTTAATAACATGACGTTCAATTTCTTGATATCTTAACGTCCCAATCGCTTCATCTAAATAATAAATTAAGAAGTGTTTTTGCTTAGTATCACTACCATCAAATTCTTCATTAATCTTTACACCTTGTTCATTTATAAACACTTCTTGACGAATGCTTATCATTTTAAAAGTGTCCTCTTTATTAAGAACGGGTTTAAGTGATAAAGGTGTCCCTTCAATTTTATAAAAGATTTTATCAAAGTATAAATCAGCGTGTTCATAATTAAATAGCATGTTCATAAAATTAAGTCGCGTTTCTTTTGAAAGTGTATAAAATTCGTTCGTTATTCTTTTCATTTTTTCACGCATTGTATATTTATCATTTGGGCATAAACTAGGCAAAACGGGCATTTTTTCTTTGTTTACGAGGTTTTTGATGTCTTTTTCATAGACGAAAATAAACGGACGAATAAATTCAATTTTACTATTTGATAAAAACATTTTTGGTGAAAAAGTCGCCAGTTTACCGCCATAAGTCATATTCATAAAAAGAGTTTCAAGTGCATCTTCATGATGATGGGCAAAGGCGACTTTATGAAAGCCTAAGTTTTTTGCCGCTTGATTAATCGCCGCCTTTTTCATCTTTGAACACAATGAACACGGTAAATGTTTTTCTTGTTTTTGTTTTGCAAGTAGGGCTGGGTAAATACTCTTTGCGTCAACAATATGTAATTTAACACCTAGCGATGTAAAAAAAGGTTTTAAAGATGTAGGATCAAAATTTGGAAATCCTAAGTCTAAAATTGCTCCTTCAAATGTAAAGTTCACAAAGCTAAACTTTTGATAAAAACTTAGAGCATATATTAAGGCAAGTGAATCTTTACCACCGGAAACACCAACGAGGATTTTATCGTCGTCTTGAAAAAGATTAAACATACTATCAGCTTGACGAATACTTCCTAAGATTTTTTTAAGTTCGTTCATTATTTTATTCTCTTCTTAAATTAGATTATAATATCTAAAGAAAGAAAAAATGAAGGAAAAAGACGGAATATTTTTAATTAATAAAGAAAGCGGTCCAACTTCACGCGATATTGTTAATCAAATTATGAAAAAGTTTAACATAAAAAAAGTTGGCCACGCTGGAACGCTTGATCCTTTTGCCGATGGTCTTTTACTTATTAGTATTAATCATGCGACAAAAATTACTTCGTATTTAGAAAACTTAAATAAAACTTATTTAGCGAAACTTTCATTAGGTAAACAAACTGCAACTGGTGATTTAGAAGGTGAAGTTATTTTAGAAAAAGAAGTGCCATCGTTTTTAAATGCAAGTTTTATTAAAGAGGTTTTTACAAGCTTTGTTGGTAAACAAAAACAAATCCCGCCGATGTATAGTGCTTTAAAAAAAGACGGTAAACCATTATATAAATATGCTCGTGCTGGACTTGAAGTTGAACGAAAAGCGCGTGAAATAGAAGTTTATTCTTTACTTTTTCTAAGTTATGAAAATAACGTTATTTCTTTTTTAGCAACTGTTAGTAAGGGCACTTATTTACGGACACTTGGTGAAGATATTGCTGTAGCTTTAAAGACGTGCGGACATTTATCAAATTTAACAAGATTAAAAATTGGTGAATTTTCCCTTGAAAACGCTGCAAGTGTTAGTAAAATTAGTGAAGAGCAACTTCTTTCGATTAAAGAAACTTTATTTTTTCTTCCACAAATTCATATAGATGAAGAAGAAAAAAATAAGGTTTTAAATGGTGTGCCTTTAAAACTTAATAGCGTTGAACCACTCGTCTTATTACTTTATGAAAATAGTGCCTTGGCCCTTTATGAAAAAGGCCTAAAAGAAGTTTATTATGCAAAAAGAGGATTATATCGTGCAGAAAATTAATATTTCACTAAAAAAGATACCGCTAATTAAAGAGCCAATTGCCTTATGTTTAGGTAACTTTGATGGCCTTCACCTTGGACATCAAAGATTAATTAAAGAGGCACTTTTAAAAGAAGAAATAAGTGTAGCGGTTTTATCTTTTACAAATCCTTTAGGTGAAATTATTTCCTTACGAAAAGCTACGACACTTTTAACTTCAATTGATGATCGAGGTGAATTTTTAAATAAGCTTGGTGTTAGTTATTTATTAACGATGGAATTTAATAAAGAACTACGTGATTTAAAAGCAATTGATTTTATTGAATTAATTTTAAAGAAACTTAATATACAACATATCTATGTTGGACGTGACTATCGGTTTGGTAAAAACATTGAAGGTGATTTACATTTATTGCGTAAACATTTTCCGTTAACAGTTTTAAATTTAATGGAAGATAATTTAGGGAAAATTTCGACTTCGCGCATTATTGAATTAATTAAAAACGGACAAATTGCTAAAGCAAACGAACTACTTGGTCGAGCCTATAAAATTAAAGGCAAAGTTATTAAAGGTTTTCAAAAAGGTCGTTTAATTGGCTACCCAACGGCTAATTTAGAATTACTTGCTCCTTATGTTTTACCTTTAAATGGTGTTTATAAAACAATCGCGTATTTAAATGGTTTTCCTTATTTAGCAATTACAAATGTTGGTGTCCATCCAACGCTTAATAAATTAGAAAATCCAATTATTGAAACGCATCTTCTTAATTATGACAAAGATACTTATGAAGAAGTTATTGAACTTGAGTTTTTATCGTTTCTAAGAGAAGAAAAAACGTTTAACTCACTAAAAGAACTAAAAGAACAAATTTCTTTAGATTTAAAAAACTTTTAATTTTTTTGCCTTAAACCTAAAAATAAAAATAAGAATTATTAAGAAAAAGAGTTAGAAATTACTTTAATAAATTAAAAATACGCAAAAAAAGAACATTTATTAGTTGCAATCTTAGATAAATAAATATATATTTATACTTGCGACTTAATCGATGTCTAACGACACTCCGACGTTATGCGCTGGTTAAGTTAAGAAGAAAAAAGGAGAAAAAGAATGGCTTTATCAAAAGAAAAAGTTGCCGAAATCGTTAATAAGTACGGTAAAAACGCTAACGATACTGGTTCAACTGAAGTACAAGTCGCCTTATTAACTGAACAAATTGTTCGCTTAACTGAACATTTAAAAGTTAATAAAAAAGATCATCATTCACGTCGTGGTTTACTTTTAGCGGTTGGCAAAAGACGCTCATTATTAAACTATTTAAGTCGAACTGATTATGATGCTTATGTCGATTTGATTCAAAAACTTGGCTTAAGAAAGTAAATTCTCAACAGAA
>JAAYJX010000062.1 GCA_012522695.1 Erysipelotrichia bacterium | reverse complement strand
TTTTACTAGGCAAAGTAAATCCAAGTGGTAAACTTGCTGAAACGTGGCCTTTAAAATATGAAGATGTTTCAAGTGCTAGTTCTTTTCCTGGCGATGATGTTAATGTCTTATATAAAGAAAGCCTTTATGTCGGATATCGCTACTTTGATAAAGCAAAAGTTAAAGTTAATTTTCCGTTTGGTTATGGTTTAAGTTATACAACTTTTGATTATCAAAATTTCGTTGTTAAAGAAAACAAAGGTATTATTGATCTTTCTTTTGATTTAAGTAATACGGGTCAATTTAATGGTAAAGAAGTTGTTCAACTTTACGTTAGTTATGATGATTTAGACTTCCGGCCAATTAAAGAATTAAAAGCGTTTGAAAAAATAGCACTAGATGTAAATGAAACAAAAAAAGTCACCCTAACTCTAAAAGAAGAAGATTTAAAAATTTATGATGTCAAGCAAAAAACTTTTGTTTTCCCTGGGGGTAAAATTAGTGTCCATGTAGGTAGTTCAAGTCAAGACCTTCATTTTACTCATACACTTACTTTTAAGAAAAACGAAATTACAACTTTAGATGTACCAAAATCTTATCAATCCTTAAAACATCCCTTTAATGTTAGTGATCAAGAATTTGCTAAATTGTTTAAAGATGAAGTTTTACCTTTAGCTATAAAAGCAAAAAAACCTTATACGCTTAATTCAACTTTACGTGATATTAAACATACATTGATTGGTAAAATAATTTACAAAAAAACTTTAGACATGATTGAAAAAATGGATGTCGAAGATGAAGCAACCAAAAGGATGTTTTTAGAAAGTGCTTTAACCTTACCGTTAAGAGGATATGTAATGTCAGGTTTTTTAACACATAATAACATTAAAGGTATTGTCGCTTTAGCAAATCGACGCTTGTTTAGCGGCCTCTTTTATTTTATTAAAAAATAATTATTAAACGTTAGACGTCTTTACTATGTTAAAATAAAATTACTATGGAACCAGCTCTTCAAAATATTATTAAGGTTAGTTTTTCTCTTTTCATTGTTTTACTTGTTTTAATTATTTTGACAAGATTCATTATGAAGAAAGCTTTTAGTATTCGTAGTGACGGTAGCCCACGCTTAAAATATTTACAAGCTAGTAACTTTAAAGGCTTAAAAAGAGAACCATTTTCTTTTTTAAGTAATAAAAAACAATTAATTCGCGGTTATTTATATTATTATCCTGAACGATTAAAACAAAAAGAACTCATTATTTTCTTACACGGTATCGGCGCGGGTCATACAGCTTATACAACCGAAATTAATTCTCTCGCCCTTGAAGGATATCGTGTTTTTGCTTTTGACTATACTGGATGTGTTTTAAGTGAAGGACAATCAATTAAAAACCTTTTACAACCTCTTGTTGATTTAAAATACGCACTTAGATTTATTAATAGTGATCAAAATCTTAAAGATTTAGATATCTTTTTAGTTGGTCATAGTTGGGGAGCTTTTGTTGCTTTAAATGCTTTATCTTTTAAAAAAAGTAACATTAAAAAAGTCGTGGCAATGTCGGGCTTTAATAATATTTCTTCGGTTATGAAAATGAATCATCCACTTTTAGGTATAATGAGTCCTTTTATTCATTTATATAATTATTTTCGTTATGGAAAGCTTGCCCGCTTTTCTTCTTTAAAGTCTCTTAAAAAAACAACTAAAGAAGTTTTAATTATTCATGGAGAAAATGATCCAGTTGTTAAACCTGAAAAGTCTTTTGCATTATTTGATAAAAAAACAACACATAAAGATAATCTTTATTTTTTACTATCTAAAAATAAATTACATAACCCATATTTAAGTCTTGAAGCAGAAGAATACTTGTACCAAGTAACTCTTGACAAAGGACTTATAAATAAAAAAAGTGAAATAAAAGATTATGAAGTCGATTATGACTTAATTACAAGACAAGATAATAACGTTATTAAAGAAATTATTACTTTCTTAAAAAAAGTTAATATATAATTATCTTCTACATGCGGTGATGACGGAACTGGTAGACGTATTAGACTCAGAATCTAATGGGTAAAACCGTATGGGTTCAAATCCCATTCGCCGCACCAAAAAATTTTGAATTAGTTTCTAAAAAATTTGCCTAATGAAGGTGAACCAAAAGGAGGCTTTTTAATATACGAAATATAACCACGTTGAGAACGCTAGTAGTTTTATATTGTTTTGATAAATCGA
>JAAYJX010000061.1 GCA_012522695.1 Erysipelotrichia bacterium | reverse complement strand
TATAGTACATCATCACGCGTATACATAGCAAGAGTTTTTTTAAAGAAATTTGTGTTTTTTTGTTAATTATCAATTAAAGTAGTAAATTCTGCTTTAAATACTAATTTCCTTATGATTATTTTGTGTATGGCTTCTCCACAAGAAATAAAGAAAAAAGTAATATATTTGAACGATTACCAAAAACTACAAATTAATGACAATACCTTTTGATTTGACTTTCGCCGTAAGGAGAAAAACGCGAACTAGTAATAAGACAAAAGAAAATAAAGGTCCGAACTTTAAAAGTAAGATTGACGATACAAATAGAACTTTTTCTGACTATGTTAGATAGACACTTATAAACAATGTTAGTGTTTTTCAAACGGACTCGGTTATTGGTAAGCGTGATGAAAGTGTTGCTCTTCTTACTTTGATTCATGTAAAAACTGGTTTTGTTATCATCCGCTATCTTAAAAAACATAATCGAGAAGAATTTGTAGAAAACATAAATAAATTTTAATATTAAACGTATGATTTTTTGTATAAAACCAATTTACAAATATTGAACTGGGTTCATACTCGTGCTTCTTAAATGATCAGCCCATTTATCCATATATTTCGAATCAAGTGATAAACTCTTTGTTGCATTATCAAAAGCATACCTACTTTCATTATCAGAATTCTGTGTAACGGTGTTGATGTTTTCGACAACCGCTTTAACTTTTCGAGATGTTTTGTCCATGGCGATAATTGTTGTTATCTTTTTTGCCTTTTTTTCATTTACTCTCCACCATCTCGTTACACTTTCATACAAGTTATCAGTTTCTCTTTTTATTCCTGAATCATAAATAACAAGTAATGTGTGTCCTAAATCTTTCTCATTAAGTACTAGTGGAATAATGTCAAATAAATTTTGTACTCCTTTTGTTGATAATTTCTTTTGACTTTGTCTACCTGCCCTTTTATTTTCTAAATTTTCAAAGCCAAATGTCGAAATCAAAGCAGATTCAACGTGTTGTGCGGTTTCCTTTGTCAATTGGTATGCGACAAGTTCAACAAAACATTCTCCGTCTTTATACCAATCTTCATGCTTATGGCCAAATGCCCTGTTGTTTTTTCCTTCACCTACATAAACAACTCTTCCGGCTTTAACTTCACCTAACTCCTTACTTTGATAATCTTTGCCTGCTTGGATTATGTAGACGTAATGTAATAATCTCTTGCAAGTAATATCAGAAAATTTTCTCATAATTATTGTTCCTCCTTTTATTTGTTTTATGAATTTTCATTTTAATCATTTTAAACATAGTTTAATCCGTATTTATAATTAAGTATTAGGAACGTAAAAATATTTTGAAGAAAGAGTTAAATTGTAATAGATTATTTTCATTTTACAACTTATCAAAAAATAACACCAATATTTTTAAAAATTTGTACTATATAGACGAAAAAGGAATAGTGATAATTAAAATGGTAAATTTTGCTTTTATTCTTCTTTTTTTGCGATTTCCCTTAACCGTCGATAATAAGTCTCTTTTGATCCTAAACCACTTTTCTTTACCGCCTCATCAATTGTAATGACGCCGTGTTTATATTGATTATTAATTTCTAGCAAAACAACTGAGGCTACTTCTTTTCTTTTTCTGCCTCTACTTCCTTTGCTTTTTTGATCATAATATTTTGAGACACTTTGATATAAGAACAAATAGTTTTTGATCAATGTCTCTCGATTATGTTTTGTAACTTCAATATCTTCTATTAACACATCACTTCTGGCTGCTAATTGTTTTAAAATCAGCGGGATGTTCTTGTATAAGTCCGTGGTCTTTTTAAAACCACTCACCTGTTTTTCATAAAAAGCATCACTTTTTAGTGAGAGTTTATCACCACCATAAGTTCTTTTAGAATCTAGAAGCAATAAAAATGGATGATAAAAATCCATGTTTTGTTCTTTAAGTTCCTCTTGTAAATTAACTCTATTTTTAGGTGTAATTCTTTCACTCACGAAAACCGGAGTAATATTACTTCGATAATAGACTTCTTGCTTCAAAGATAAATCAATACCTGGAATATCTAAGTTCGGAAAAACGTTTAAAACATCATAATAAGGTTCAAAAATATATTGAAATTCTTCATTTAAAAACTTTTCATAGGTTAATTTAGCTATTTTAAAATAAATATCATGATTATATTTGTATGAAATATATCCATAATTTGAATAAATAGTTGTTAAACCTGTAATTCCTTTTATATACTCATTCATTGCTTTCACCTGCCAATTTTAAATACGAGCTTCAAATAATATGTTGATATCTATATTCAATAATGTATTTGTAAAACTGTTTTTGCAACTCTGTTAGCGCTTGTTGCGAATCAATAAACAAATTTATTTTTTCCGAATCGAATTTGTGAAGTTGAATTTTTAGATATCATTTCTTCTATAATTTCTTTGTTTTCAATTGCTTCAATCACTAATGAATTCGTATTTTTCCCATTGTGTCAACTCCGATAATGTTTTTTGACACAAAAATATTTCATGTGGAATAGTGGTTTAGAAATTGGGCCTTGTCCAACTAATATAAAAAGAAATTTTTAATGACTTTGGAGATTATGCAAAATTAAAAGATAAAAACAAAACCAGCGCTTAAGGAGTGTGGAAATATATAACAATATTAAGATATATCGCTCAAATAAAGAAATCGCATCAAAACAAATAGTAGTACACACATAACTTATGTTAGATAGGATATAAAGCATAAATTTTTTATAGAACTTTAAAGCGTGATAGAATAAACAAGATAAAACAACGAAGTTTTATTAAAAAGGTTTAATTATGCAAAAAAGAAAAAGATACTTAATTTTATTACCACTGCTAACACTTCTTGTTAGTGGTGTCCCTCTACTTATAAAAAATAATACTGAAGTTAGTGCTGGACCACGACCGACAAAAATTAATATGACGACAATGGATGATGATGGTCTTGCTA
>JAAYJX010000060.1 GCA_012522695.1 Erysipelotrichia bacterium | reverse complement strand
TTTATGAAAGCGAAGGTAAAAAAGTAAGTGTTATCTACGATACTTTTGATACGAATGAAACGATGCTTAATTCTCTTCAAACTGGTAAATCAGTTTATGATTTAGTTTGCCCAAGTGATTATATGATTCAAAAAATGATCGTTAATGATATGCTTGAACCTCTAGATCCATTAGCTTCGCATATGCCTAATTATCTTCAATATGTTTCGCCTTATTTAAAAGAAGTTTTTGAAAACATTGAAGCAACAAATAAAGTTACGAATACAACGCATAAAGTAAGTGAATACGCAGTTGGTTATATGTGGGGGACTTTGGGTTTACTTTATAATCCTAGTTTTAAAACATTTGTTAATCATGAAATAACTGAAGAAGAAGTTCATCAAGATTTAAAAGATTGGAATTCACTTTGGCATAAAAAATATAAAAACACAATTTCTTTAAAAGATTCAATGCGTGATACTTATTCAGTTGGTGTGATGCGTTTATTTGATCAAGAAATTAAAAACTTACAAGCTACTTACTTAGATGAAACACTAGCAACTTATGATCAAGTAACATATAACGAACTTTTAACACAAATTTTTAATCGTAGTGATTTAGAAACAGTTAACAAAGTTAAAGATGAATTAATGGTTTTAAAAGAAAACATTTATGGCTTTGAAACCGACAGTGGTAAACAAGATATCGTCACTGGTAAAATTGGCATTAATCTTGCTTGGAGTGGTGATGCAGTTTACGCGATGGATCAAGCTGATGAAGAAATTGATACAGCCCTTTATTACGTTATCCCAGAAACAGGTGGTAACGTCTGGTTTGATGGTTGGGTGATGCCTAAAAGCGATTCTTTAAATAAAGACCTCGCCCAAAAGTTTATGGACTTTGTTTCACGTCCTATTAACGCGGCTCAAAACATGGACTATATTGGTTATAGCTCCTTTATCGGCGGGGAAGAAATTAATGATCTTATTCATACGTGGTATGACATCCGTGAAGAAGATTGGCAAGAACCACTTGTTGATCCTGAAAACTATGTTGCTTATGATTTAACTTATTTCTTTGGTGACACAGTGACATCTGAAACAATTATTTACATTAATGAAGAAGATGTTAATCGTCAATTATCTGCTCAATATCCAGAAGGTTCAAAAATAAGCCGTTTAGCAATTATGAATGATTTTGGTGATAATAATGCTCATATCTTAAAGATGTGGGAAGAATTTAAAGCTAGTTCTTTACCAACATGGGCTATCATCCTCATTGTGATTGCTATTATTACTTTATTAGGATTTGGTAGTTTCTTTATTTATCAAAAAAAGGCGACGCAGAAAAAAAGAAGTGCGCGCCGTAAAACAACTAAAGCCTAAAAAACATTACTAATAACTAGTTATTATATTTTACTATCGTTCTTTTTTGCATATTGAAGGCAAAGTCGTTATTTGTTATAATGACTTGCGCTGGTTCCTTAGCCAAGTGGTAAGGCAATTGACTGCAACTCAATGAGCATCGGTTCAACTCCGATAGGAACCTCCAAGCGTATATGAATTAGCTTCCAAATCTTGGAAAGAGGTATAATGAAAATACCTACCCAAGAAGGGAGCTATTTTTTATGCGGATAACGATGAAAGAGAAGGTCAAGATATGTAAGATGCATATCGAAGAAGGTCTTACTATTTATCAATGCGATTTACTACCATATATGAGTATTTAACAAATCATCCATTTCAAGAACAACAAATTATCCATTAATAGATTAACAAATCATCCGTTTTATTATTGACAAATCATCCGTTTGATAGTAAAGTGTAGGTGTGGAGGGACAATATGACTGATAATATGTATTTACCACGGCTGATTGATGATACTATACATAAAGCATTGCTTACTAATGGTTGCGTAGTTATTGAAGGTCCAAAATGGTGCGGAAAATCAACAACCGCAGAACGGTTTGCAAAAACAATTGTTAAACTACAAAAACCAGCAATCTTTAGGCAGTACAAAGCACTAGCGGATATTGGGGATGAAAAATTATTGTTTGGTGAGAAACCAATTCTTTTTGATGAGTGGCAAAAAATTCCTGATCTTTGGGATACAATCAGAACCGAGATCGATGAAACAAAAGCTAAAGGAGCATTTATTCTAACCGGTTCTGCAAAACCACCAGAAGATAAGGGCCGGCATAGTGGGATTGGTCGTATCAAAAAAATCAAAATGCGCACAATGAGTTTATGGGAAAGCGGTGAGAGCACAGGTGAAGTATCACTAGCGAACCTTTTTAGCAATCCACAAAGCATAAGTGGGGTTAATAATTATAAGTTAGGCGATATTGCTTTTTTGATTTGTCGTGGTGGATTCCCTAATAGTGTACTTGAACAAAATAAACAACTTGCTCTTGTCGATGCTAAAGAATATATAAATACATTACTGAAAACAGATATTACTAACGTTGATGAGATTAAACGTAACCCGCAGCGGGCGCGATTTATTTTAAGATCATATGCACGTCATATATCGACGTCAGCAGCAATGCAAACAATACTTCGCGATATTGAAGTACAATATATGGCTGAAGACATCAAAACAATATATTCGTACATTAATGCTTTTGAGATGCTTTTTGTTATTGAGGAAACGGAAAGTTGGAGTCCGAGGTTACGTTCTAAAGCCGTTATTAGAACAACAAACACACGACATTTTTCCGATCCTTCTTTTGCCACAGTAGTACTTGGAGCAAGTCCAAACGACTTATTAAACGATTTACAAACGTTTGGATTAGTATTTGAAAACTTAGTAATACGTGATCTTAAAATATACACCGACATGCTTGGTGGTTCCGTATACAATTATCGCGATAATAGCGGGCTAGAGGCCGATGCAATCATTCATCTAAATAATGGAAAATGGGGACTTGTTGAAATTAAGCTTGGTGGTGAATCATTAATTAATGAGGGGGCAGCCAATTTAATAAAACTTCGCGATAAAATTGATTATGAGGTTATGAAAAAACCATCATTTTTAGCAGTAATTACTGCAGTTGATCAATTTGCATATAGAAGGGAAGATGGTGTATTTGTTATTCCAATTGGATGCTTGAAACCGTAGGTACAAATGGATGAAAGAACTAGATACAGTCATATTGATTAAAGAATTTCAAAACTTGAAAAAAGGAACCGTCGGATGCATCGTCTTAAAATACGACGTTAACAATTTTGAAGTTGAATTCTATGATAAAAACGGGGACACAATTGATGTTTACACGATTACTGGTCAGTATTTGGCATTAAAATAAATTCAAGATTTTATTCCAAGAAAAAAACAGGGGCTCCATTTTCCTCCATTTACTCAAAAAGGTAACAAACCAACCAAAACAACGTCTATAGCGCAAAAAAGACCAGTCCCTTTAAACAACGTAATGACTCCAATCGTGTATTGAATTAGCTTCCAAATCTTGAAGAGAGGTATAATGAAAATACCTACCCAATGATATGATCCCCCTGTAGTAGACACATAAATAATAAAAAGTCTATTGCAGGGGGTTTCATTTATGGGAGGAAAGAGAAAATGTTCTTTAGGTGTAATGGTTATTTAAATATAAGAATCACATCATAAATCATAGTAATATGCTATTGCAAATCAAGGTATTCAAACATTGCAAATCAAGGTATTATAATGTTGCAAATCATGGTATTCAAACATCGCAAATTATGGTATTGAACTATTGCAATTTAGGGTAACGGTGGTATAATTTAAATGTAAGGAGATGATTAATGTGTATTTAACTAGAATTATTGAAAAGACGATTAAGGATAAACTAAGTTATATTGGGGCTGTCCAAATTGAAGGGCCTAAATGGTGTGGGAAGTCGACAAC
Source organism: Erysipelotrichia bacterium (assembly GCA_012522695.1). Lineage (GTDB taxonomy): Bacteria > Bacillota_I > Bacilli_A > RFN20 > CAG-826 > UBA1424. The sequence goes on along the minus strand of JAAYJX010000060.1, from coordinate 4,427 downwards.
AGCAAGTCTCTTTGCTAATACGATCATAAAACTACAAAATCCGATCGTTTTCCGCCAATATGCAGTTTACGCATCAACTAATAAAGAGGACTTGTTAAGTGGTCAACGACCAATCTTGTTTGATGAATGGCAAAAGATTCCTGATATTTGGGATTTTGTTCGTGATGATGTAGATGAAGTTGGAAAACCTGGCCAATATCTTTTAACAGGTTCTGCGAAACCGATGAAAGAAAAAACAATGCATACTGGAACAGGTCGAATTGCAAAAATTAAAATGCGTCCCTTAAGCTTGTATGAATCGTTGGATTCAAATGGCGCCGTCTCGCTTAATGAACTATTTAACAATCCGTATTATAAGGTGAAAGCAGAATGTAAATTAACGATTAACGATCAAGTTAATTTAGTTTGTCGCGGAGGATGGCCTAAAGTAGTTAGTTTAGAGAAAAATGTCGCACTTAAATATATGAAAGATTATTATGAAGGCTTAGTTAGTGCAGATATTACCGATGTTGATGAAATTAAGCGTGATCCGAAACGCGCAAGAGCTATATTGCGTTCGTACGCCCGTAACATTTCAACATTAGCAGAATACACCACAATAATGCGCGATCTCGAAAATGTTGGTGAAGGCGTTAATCCAAAAACGCTTTCATCATACATTAATGCTTTTGAAAAACTTTTTGTGATTGAGAATGTTGAAGCGTGGAATCCTAAATTACGTAGTGCCACAATGATTAGGCAAACACCAAAAAAACAATTTGTTGATCCAAGTATTGCTGTTTTAGCGCTAAGTGCAACAGCGAATGATTTAGAAAAAGATATGGAAACGTTCGGTTTCTTTTTTGAATCACTAGTTACGCGTGATTTACGAATTTATGTCGAAAATATTGGCGGACACGTTTACTTTTATCGCGATCGGAATAATTTAGAAGTAGATTGTATTTTGAAATTAGATGATGGCCGCTGGGCTGCTGTTGAAGTTAAAATCGGTAGTAATAAAATCGAAGAAGCCGCACAAAGTCTTCTTGCTTTACGCGATAATGTTGATACAAGGCATATGAATGAACCATCGTTCATGATGATCGTTTATGGTGGTACATACGCTTACCAGCGTGCTGATGGTATTTATGTTGTTCCAATTGGATGTTTAAAACCATAGAGAGAAATCTAATGAAGAAAAATTCAAGTCCTATTGAACGTAGAAATGTTATTCTCTATTATTTAAATATTTTTATTACTATAAATATAATCCTAATGGCTTTAATTCTTTTTAGGGCGATGGATGCCGTGATTCCTGCGCATTATGACTGGGCAGGAAACATCACGCGATATGGTAACAAAATTGAATACTTAATCATTCCAGCGACAACACTCATATTTTTGTCGTTTAGTGTTTATTGTTACTACGGCCTTATAAAACATGAACATTACAAAAAAGGTGTTTTGTGGTGCCAAATTGTCATACTTGTATTCCAGCTTATTATTATGTTTGTGACAATATGGTTAGGCTTTAGGTATATATCGAATATTAAGGATAATGTTATTCCGCTTATTACAGGCTTATCATTTGCATTCATTTTTAGTATCATGCTTTTTAGTCATCCACGTTTTAATCCAAATAAAAATGTGCTCTATGGAGTTAGAACATCGTTTACTTTAAGTAATGACATAGCTTGGAAAAAAGTTAACATCGTCGGGAACATAAGCGGAAGTACGATAATATTATTCGCTTATTTAGTTACAGTTATTACTTTTAAAAGTTGGAACGTTTATTTATTTAGTTGTATTGCTTTAGTTTTAGTACCGATATTTGTTTACCATGAAATTTTAAGAAAGAAGCTTAATTCAAACAAGTAAACGTCATTTGTAATAACTAACAAAACACTGAAGTAAAACACAATAAAACACTGAAGTATAAAACAACAACTTACTCATTTTTTTATGATGTTTCTTTGGAAGTATTACGTTTTCCTCCAATTACTAAAACAAGAGTACTTTTCTTTTAGTGTTATGTTATAGTAATATCTATTACTACAATGTAACAAACTAAGTATAATTATATCGTGGAGGGTGGCTATGAAGTACTTAGAAGACTTTGCATATAAACGTGTATTTGACTTTTCTTATATTATTGACTTAACCGGCAATAAAGACTTAGCAAGTCAAACCGTGCAAAACTATTTAGCTAAAGGATATATTAAGCGTATTAAGCGTAATCTTTACGCTGCAGTAAGTTTTGAAAAAAAAAGGAATAATTCCAACAAAATTTGAAATAGCGTGCAATATCACAAAAAACGCCTATATTTCTTATCATAGTGCATTTGAGTTTTACGGATACACTAATCAAGTTTATAACGAAGTCGTTGTTTCTTCGCCTACACAGTTTCATGACTTTACGTTTGAACATAATACATATCGCTCCAAGCGTGTTAAAAACACGCTTTTTGTAGAAACGGTAAATAACATAAAAGTTAGCTCGCTCGCTAAAACGATTGTTGATAGTATTGACAATGTTAAAACGTACGATGATTTAGAAGAATTAATTAATATTCTTAATATGATTCCACTTATTAATGGTAATGAAGTTCTTGCGTACTTGAAACATGTTAATAAAACAATTCTTTATTCAAAAGTTGGACTGTTGCTTTCTTTTTATGAAGATGACTATAACATCAAAAAAGAGATGCTAAATGAAATGAAAAAACATGGTCTTCAAATAGCGCGCAACTTCACGAGCGAAAAGCACCGTTTAAATGTATATTACAAAGATTGGAAACTACATGCTTACAATATAAGTAAATCAAAAGAGGAAGTGATTTAATAAAAGTATATAATTTACGAATATTAAATGTTTATCAAAATAGAAAATCACAAAACCCACATTGCAATATTGCAAATAAAGGTATTGAAACCTTGCAAATCATGGTATTGGTAATCGCTAATTCAGTAAAATACAAAGGCGTTTAAAATTATAAAAAGAACTGAAAGTCCAAGTAAGACACCTGAACTTGTATAAATTACTTTGTTTTTATTTTGGGTTTTACTTCTTAAGTAATGAATTAAGATACGAATAACAAAGACTAATAAAACAATTATTGTCCACTAGTAGATGATACCGAAGTTTGGATAATCAATTCTTAACCAACCATAAGTCATATATTCTAAAAAGAAGTAAGACAAACCATTTGGGGGAAAATAAACACCAGCAAAATAAAAAATGTAAGCAACTAGTAAATAACTAAGTATACTATTAAGAGAAAAGGATTGTCAGTTAGATTAAAGAAAAAATAAAAAAAGGATAAAAAATGCCAAAACCATTATTAATCTTTGATTTCTTCGGTGTTGTTGTTGAAGAAGTTGCGCATAAGTGGCTTTATGATCATGTTGAAAATGATGTAGCTAAACATATTATTGCAACACTTTTTGTTCGTGAAGATTTAGGTGAAATTACAGCTAGGCAATGTTTTAAAGAATTAGAAAAAATAACTGGTGTTAAAGCTAAACAAATTGAACAAGAGTGGCTTAATCTTGGTCAACTTCGTCAAGATACATACGACTTTATTATTAAAAACAAAGATAAATACCATATTGTTTTATTAAGTAACGCTAGTGCTAGTTTTAATAATAAGTTTTTTGTTGATGAAAAGATTAACAGACTATTTAAAAAGAAATTTATTTCTAGTGAATTAAGGATGGTAAAACCAGATCCTCAAATCTTTCAATATGTTTTAGAACACTCTAATGTTAATTATTCATATGCAGTAATGATTGATGATAATTTAGTAAATATTAAAGCTGCTCAAAAGATTGGTCTTTATGGTGTGCATTTTACTAACATGTTTGAAGTAAGTAAACAATTAGAAATAATTGCTAAACAAGAACACTAAATAAGCATTAATTAAATAACTATATATTATTGCCTCATATCCTTTTATAGGTGCGTGTTATAATAAATATAAGTAGACGTTATTAATAAAACGTTATTAGTTTATTTATAAAATAAAAGGATGTGAATGAGTAAATGATTATTGGTCTTGATGTTGGTGGGACACATATCGATGGTGTCATTATTAAAAATAAGCAAATTATTAAAACAATCAAAAAACCAGTTAATCATGATTATCTTGAAAATTCGATTTTAAATGTTCTTGATGTTTTAGTTAAAGATATAAAGCCTAATGATCTTAAACAAATAAATTTAAGCACAACAATTGCGACAAACGCGATTATTGAAAAGAAAGTAAATAAAGTTGGTTTAATCTTACAAGCAGGACCAGGCCTAAATTTAAGTAATTATGATAATGAATACACTTACTTTATTGATGGCTATATTGATCATCGCGGCGAAGTTGTTAAAGACTATTCAAAAAGCGAACTTATAAAAGCAATAAACTATTTTAAAGATCAGCATTTAGATTATATTGCAG
>JAAYJX010000059.1 GCA_012522695.1 Erysipelotrichia bacterium | reverse complement strand
GCCGTTTGAACCAATTAATGCTAAAAATTCACCTTTTTGAACTTTTAAAGAAATGTTTTTTAAAACGTGGTGAGTCTCATAAGAAAAAGAAACATTATCAAATTCAATAATCATTTACATAACCCTTTAGCGATCGCTAGTAAATTATCTTTCATAATTGAAAAATAATCAGCGTTTCTTTTTATTTGCTCTTCACTTAAATTTTCTAATGTATAAAGTATTTCTAACTGCGCATTTGTTTCTTCTAAAACAGTTATAACAGCGTTACTAGGTGCATTACTTTCGGCATAAATATATGGGATTTCATAAGTATTAACGATTTCAATAACATGAGCGATATTTTGTTGTGTTGGTTCTTCTTCAGAATGTAAACTTCCAATTGGTAAGGCAATTAAATCATATGCAGAAGTTAAATAGCCAAAGGCTGCATGCGAAGTTACTAAATAACGGCCTTTGCCATTTTCTAAAAATATTTTATAAAGCTCATGTAATTTATCAAATTCAATCGCAAATTTATTATATTGTTCGTTATAGTAGGAAGAATGTTTCTCATCAATTAAAACGAACGCATTTTTAATTTCTTCAATTTGCTTTTTCGCATTTAAAGGACTTAACCATGTATGTGGATCAATTAATTGATCTTCTTCTAATAAATTTACACTTTTTGTTGAATTAACAAATACTAAAGAAGGATTTTCTTCATTCATGACTTCTTCTAATTGTTTAATGAAATGTTCAAGATTAGCCCCGTTATAAATAAAAAGATCAGCGTTAGTTAGATTAACTAAATCTCTTGTTGTCGGTTCATAATCATGAATTTCACCATTACTTGGCATTAATGTTTTAACTTCAGCGTATGGCCCGGCAATTTTTTTAGCAAAATCTTCCATTACATAAAAACTCGTATAAACGATTAATTTTTCACTTTCAAGCGGCGGGTTACAACCGCTAAGTAGTAATAATGAACTAATAAATAATAACAAAATCTTTTTCATAATTTAATGTTAATGCAAATCATTCGCATTTGCAATAAACATGTCTTTTTTTATTTTTCTTAATGAAAGGAAGTAAATTAAAGTTATATTAGTGTAAATTAGATGTCTAAGTAATTAAAATATAAGTATAAATGCAAAAGGATAAAACAAAATGAAAGTTTTTATTGTCGGTGGAACAGGTCTACTTGGTAGCGAAGCGGCTCGCGAACTAATTAAACGTGGTCATGAAGTTACATCAATTTCTTTGCCGCCAATTCCTGTTGGTGCTAATTTACCAAAAGAAATGAAAATTGAATTTGGTAATTACGTCGATATGCCTTTAGAAGAACTGGAAAAACATTTAATCGGAGTTGATTGGGTCGTTTTTGCTGCTGGTGTTGATGAAAGAATTGAAGCGCCCGCACCTAGTTATGATTTTTTTAAAAAATATAATATCGATGGTTTAGAAAAAATTATGAAAGTTGCTAAGCGTGTTGGTGTTAAACATGTTAATATTTGCGGTTCATATTTTTCACATTTTGCTAAAAAATGGCCAAAAGAAAAATTAACAAAATATCATCCATATATTCGCTCACGGATTGATCAAGAAATAATTGCCTTATCTTATGCTGATGAGAAGATGAGTATTTCGATTTTAGAACTACCGTATATTTTTGGCGTGCAAGAAGGTCGAAAACCAGTTTGGGTCTTTTTAATTGAAATTATTAAAGCAATGAAAAGAAACACGTATTATCCAAAAGGCGGGACGAGTATGGTAAGTGTTAAACAAGTTGCTGAAGGTATTGCCGGTGCCTTAGAAAACATTAAAGGCGGAGTTAGTATTCCTTTTGGCTATTACAATATGGAATGGAAAGAGTTTTTAGGTATCGTTCATAAATATATGGGCTATCCTAAAAAAAGACGCGTTATTACAATACCAAGCTTCTTATTAGCACTTCGCGGCTTTAAAATGCGGAAAGAAGATAAGAAAAAAGGTATTGAAAGTGGTCTTAATATCGTGAGGTTTGCCAAGATGATGGCGACGAACTTATTTATTGATCCAAGTGAAGGTGCGCTTAGTTTAGGTGTTAAAGAAGACGACATCGAAAAAGCAATCGGTGACTCAGTCAAATTGTCACTTGATATTATTAATAAATCATCAAGTAATATCATTGATATGAAGGGTGAATAATTATCTAAATTTCGTTTACAAAAATTTATAAATTTGTTAATATAATTACGTAGTAAGTTACATTTAATCAATAAGGAGGAAAAATATGATTAAAGATTTCGGTTTGCCATGGATTGCACACGTCGTTTTGCTAATTGTTCTACCCGTAATTTGGGGTGCGATTATTCGTATTACAAGAGGTAAACTTTTATTAGGCATTCTTTATTTTTTTACTGGCGGCTATTTTCTCATCGGTTGGATTATTGATATTGTCCAACTTATTTTAAAGAAAAACTTTGCCTTAAAGTATTAATTAGTTAATTTGGTTTTTTGAAAAGGCTTGCTATTTGCAAGTCTTTTTTATTTTTATTACATTTTTATGATGCGTAGTTGCTATAATTTATATTAAGAAAAGAGACAAACTCGTGATTAGATTAGATAACATTGTTAAAGACTATATTAGTGGAGAGCAAATTACACATGCCTTAAAAGGTGTTTCTTTAAGCTTTCGTCAAAGTGAGTTTGTTACAGTACTTGGTCCATCAGGTTGTGGTAAGACGACATTATTAAATATTATTGGTGGTCTTGATCGTTATACGAGTGGTAATTTACTTATTAATCATCGCTCGACAAAAGCTTATCGCGATAATGATTGGGATGCATACCGCAATCACTCGATTGGATTTGTTTTTCAAAGTTACAATTTAATTAATCATATTAGTGTTTTAGCAAACGTAGAACTTGCTTTAACTTTAAGTGGTGTTTCCTTTAAAGAAAGAAAAGAAAGAGCTAAAAAAGCTTTAATTGACGTTGGTTTAGAAAATGAAATTCATAAATTACCTAATCAATTAAGTAACGGGCAAATGCAACGCGTCGCAATTGCGCGGGCCCTTATTAATAATCCGCAAATAGTTTTAGCAGATGAACCAACCGGCGCACTTGATAGTGAAACTTCTTTACAAGTTATGGCCCTTTTAAAAGAAATAGCCCAAGACCGTCTTGTCATCATGGTGACGCATAATCCTGAATTAGCCCGAACTTACGCAACACGGATTGTTTATTTAAATGACGGGGTTTTAACTGACGATTCAAATCCTTTTATTGAAGAAGAAAAGAAAAGTGAGAAATTAATAAAAGACTATCCAAAAAAAGAGAAACTGAAAACATCAATGTCGTTTTTAAGTGCGCTAAGTTTATCACTTCGTAATTTAGCAACAAAAAAATCACGAACGATTTTAACAGCCTTTGCTGGTTCAATCGGGATTATCGGTATTGCTTTAATCTTATCGATTTCAAGCGGCTTTAGTGAATATATGCATCAACTACAACTTGATACGTTATCAACTTATCCATTAACGATTCAAAAAGAAACGACAGATTATTGGCACTTAGTTTATCATGCTCGTCATGATAGTGAAGGCCAAGAATATCCACGTGATGAAGAAATTTCTTCTAATCTTGTTACTTCAAATTTTATTGAATCAGTCGGAGAAAGTGGTCATGTTAACGACTTAAAATCTTTAAGAAATCACCTTGAAAGTGAAGAAATTAAAGAAAAATATCAAAATGACTATTCTGCTATTCAATATGTTTATAATACTAATTATCGAATTTATTCAAATACTTATGATGAAACTACAAACACACGTTTATATCCTCTTAATATTCCTGCTAGTTTTAATGCAAGTCGTTATTTAGGAGTAGCAAAAATTTATGAAGAAATGCTTGATAATAAAAAACTTATTGAGTCGCAATATGAACTACTTGCAGGTGAATATTTAGATATTGACATAGAAGAAGATACTAATAAAGTCGCTATTATATTAGATAAATATAATCGTCTTCCTGATTATACAATTGCAAGCCTAGGTTTAATAAGTATTGAAGATTTAATGGAAGGTAAAGATTTTAAAATTACTTTTAATGATATGTTAGATGTTAAATTAAAATTAGTACCTGCTGCAACTTTATATAAAAAAAATAATGAAAATAAATATGAAGGGATTACAAATAATCCATTATTAGTAAAAGATGTTTTAGATGATAAAGATGAAAGTATTGATGTTGAAGTCGGAGCAATTTTAAGGCCAAGAGAAAATATTACCGCGACAAGCATCTCAGGAAGCATTGCTTATTTATCTTCACTTACAAAAGAAATAATTAAGATTACAAACGAAACTGATGTTGTTAAAGATCAATTAGCGACACCAGATATTGATGTTACGACAAACGCGCCTTTTGTCGCGCCGACAACTTTAGATAATCGCATTAGTGAATTTGGGATATGCGATTTAGAAACACCACGGACGATTCATATTTACCCAACGAGCTTTGAAGGTAAAGATCGGCTTGTTGAAATGATTGAAGATTATAATGATGAGCGAGAAATTAATGAGCAAATTATGTATACAGACTATGTCGATATTTTAATGACATCAATGACGAAGATGATTAATGCAATAACAGCAATTCTAATTGCTTTTGTGTCAATTTCTTTAATTGTTTCTTCGATAATGATTGGTGTTATTACTTATATTTCTGTTTTAGAAAGAACAAAAGAAATCGGCATTTTACGAAGTATAGGAGCACGAAAATACGATATTTCCCTTGTTTTTAACGCTGAAACACTTTTAATTGGTGCTTTTTCTGGTGTCTTAGGTGTCATAATTGGGATCATCTTAAATTGGCCAGCTAACATTATCATTAAAAAATATTTTCAAGTTGGTGTTATTGCTGCCTTACCTTGGTATGCGATTTTTGCTTTAATAGGTATTTCGACAACCTTAACACTTATCGCTGGACTTATTCCCTCACGCATAGCCGCGAACAAAGACCCTGTTGTTGCTTTAAGGAGCGATTTGTAATTTTTAGTTTTGACAAATCACCGCGACACCTATAAAATATATAGGCGTATTCGCGGCGATCGTGGTGAAGTGGTTAACACATCTGGCTGTGAACCAGACATTCGCGGGTTCGATTCCCGTCGTTCGCCCCAATCACAAAAAAATTTGACCCTCAGCGGGTCTTTTTTTTATGGGGCGACGACTTGGTAATTTAACTTAAAAAAAGTTAGTAAGCGTAAATGATTTCCACACTCGAACTATCGACCGTTTTTCATTATCCTATATGTAGAAAAAAATTATAAATAAAAATGTATAAGTAAAAAAAACATCAAAAATACCGAAAATAGTTAAACACTGGCTTACAATTTAACGATTACTTTACGGTTTACACGATTGATGATAATAAATGTTATAATGTAAGAAAAACCTTACAAAATTAGTAATGTTTACTTGGTTGTTGGGTACAAATCAATCTTATAAAATGGAATCATCAATAGGAGGAATTAAAATGAAATTTGAAAAAAATCTTGAACTATTAAGAAAAAGAAAAGGGCTATCGCAAGAAGATTTAGCTCATGCAATTGGTGTTTCTAGACAAACAATTTATAGTTGGGAAGCAGGTGTTAATTATCCTAATATATTAATGCTTAAAAAAATAGCCAGAATACTTGATGTCTCAACAGATGATTTATTGCATGGATATGATGTTAATAAATTACCTAAAAAGT
>JAAYJX010000006.1 GCA_012522695.1 Erysipelotrichia bacterium | reverse complement strand
TTGCATCAGCTAAAGCGCGATGAGCTTTTAAATCTGGATAAGCTTCAAAAGCAATGCGAATACTACTCATTGCTGAATCGAGTTGACCAGCAACTTCACTTCTTGATTCTTCAGTTGGATGAACTCCACCACGGAAAGCTGCGACAGTTTTCATAACGTCTTTATCAAGATCGATTGATTTTTCAACAATGCCAACGACGTTTTGTAAAATAACAACACGTTGTTCTAAGTAGTTATCAATTTGTGAGGCGTTATGTTGAATTTTTTGTTGTAAGACACGTAAGTAATTACGTGCTTTTATTTTCATAAATAGGAAAACAACGCCTGGAATAATCGCAAGTACCCATAAAAGTACTTCAAAAATTGTCGAACCAACACCTACTTTAACAGGTATTTGTTTTTCAATAACATTAACATCACGTCCTTGTTCATTAACTGGACCAGTCATTTCGTCTAATTCATTTGCCATTTAAATTTCCTCCAAAATATATTATAGCCTACTATCTATTTTTTATCACTTACTTTTTTAACGACATAAGCAAGGAATAAACCAACGCGTTTTACTTCGTCTTCGCTAGCGAAGTCACCTTTGGCAATTCGTTCAATTGCTTTCTTAATTTTATCAGCATGAGTTTCTTCTTTTTCCTCAGTTACGGCATTAATATTTACATAACTATCTTGTTGAACTGGGATATATTCAATCCATTGAACAGGGACTTGATGTAAACGCCCATCACCACCTCTTTTGGAAATATAATCAACTCGTTCAATTTTTTGATATCCATACGCCGTAACTTTAACAGTGTCATAAAAATTACCACTTTTAACTGTTGATGTTTTTAAAATATTTCTTGTTCCAGATAATGGATGAATAAGTTCGGTTGCATTCATCGCGTTAACAACTTTTTCATGTTCATAAAAACTAACATAACTATCATATAAGTCTTTATAAATGTATTCATGAGGTTTTTGTTGCTGATATAAGGGAATTGATAAAACAGGGGCAAAAGCAAAATAAACATTTTTAAAATATTCAATGTTGTAATTAAGAAAACGTTCTTTCACAACTTCATAGTCATGTCCGTAAAATAACGAAGCTTTATCATTAAAATCAAAACGCCTTAGATGATTAGGATAAATAACGTTAATCATCTGATGTTTGACAAAATCAAAATCATCACCAAAGGCGACTGTTTTATCTTTCATAATTTGTAAAAGTTGCTTTTGGGCTAAGGGTGTAAAAAGAAGACGAAATTGTACTTCATGATTACGATCAACCGCACCGAAAAGAACTTCAAATTCACTATTACCTAAAGTCGTAAAAGTGTCGCCTTTGACCATCCCTTTTTCAGCACGTTTATTAAGTTTTTTTATTTCTTTACTAACGTGACGTTCAATTTGTTTATCACTCATTATTTCAGCATCTGAATCGACGCGTGAGAAAATTAAATCAGGGGCGGCTTCATTTGCATAAACAAGATAAGGTTCTTCTTTATAATAAGGACATGGTTTAGTAACATTAGCTGTTAAAGTTTGGCTTTTAGAAACAGTCACAGACCGGCCATTCACCATTCTTGTTTCCGTCCAATGAATGACTAAAGAGCCCGTATAAATTTTCGTTCCTAGATTATGAATTAAATCATTAGCAATAAAAAACGGATTACCTTTTATTTCACCTGATTGAACATAAAGGGTTGAACGATTGACGTCTTTAGAAATATTAAATTTAAACTTAGAAGTAAGATAGTCTAAACGACGACTATCAAACGTTAAATCAAAATTAATAAGTGGAACTGTTTTTTTAAAAAGGCGAATACTCATCCCGTCTTCAAATAAATCATTCAATGGATTCATTTGTGCCCAAGCTTCTTTAAGTAATTGATCAATTTCTTTTGATAATTCATCTCGTCCGGTTCTTAGACGTTTAAGTTTTGGTCTTATTACAAAAATAAGAATAACTAAAAATAAAACTCCTAAAAGCAAGCCAAGAATAAGTGCTAATAAGCCTCCGGTTGATTTTAAATATTGATCATTTTGAGTAGCTCTAACAATCGAAAAAATACCAACAATAAAAGAAACAACTGTTAATACAATTAAAATAATTCTTAATGCCTTGTTACGGCTAATCTTTTTATCAAGATTATCTCTTTCGGCTTTTCTTGCATAAAACTTTTTGTTTGTTTGCCGATTAGCCTCAGGATCAATGCCGGACTTTTGTTCTAATTCATTAAAAAGCTCTTTAGCGTTTTCTTCTAATTTTCTTTTATAAATGCTTTTGTATGCATGTAATGGTTCAAAGACTTCTTCTTCAAATGTTGAATATCCTGTTGGCATAAATAAAAAATCCTTTCTTATAAATCTTTATTTATTCTATCATAAATAAGATAAAAATTTGTTTGATAAACTCATTTTCACTTTTTTAATCGTCAAATATGTATATTTTGATTATTTACTCGATAAAAATATTCACCACAAATAATAAATTTAATAGGTAAATATTTTATATCCATTTGAAACATATAAACTTCATAAGCATCGTAAATTTGAATATTTCCACCTATATCACCAGGAATGTATTCAATCTTTTTAGGATCGAATTCATAAGTCACTTCTTGACCTTTATCGCTACCAACATAAAGATATTTTTCTTTACTTAGGCTTAATAGTCCTTCACCGGTGACAATAAGTTTTTTCTTAACATAACGCATAATTTTAACAGACGTTTCTAATTTAAATTGAGGCGTATTTATTATTTCTTTTTCAACTATTTGTCGTTGGTTTTCAAAGTTTTCTTTCATACTTTTATTATCTAAAAGTCCGTATTTGTCATAAATTAATTCATTTTGACACTTAGGACATACTAATTTATCATCTTGACTTTTTAAACCTTCAAAGTGACATTTAGGGCATAAATATATAAGGTTTTCTAAATTCGCTATATTTTGAACCTCATAAGTATAACGATGTTGTTTGTTAAACTCGCCTGCATCAAAATAAAGAGCTTGGTATATTTTTTCATAAATTTCTTGATCACTTAAAGATGCAAGTTCATCTTTCTTAAAAAGATAATCCATCT
>JAAYJX010000058.1 GCA_012522695.1 Erysipelotrichia bacterium | reverse complement strand
GTCCCAAAAAAGCGTGTTACATAAACGATGGGAAAAACAAAATATGTTAAACCTAAAACTGGATAAGCAAAAAGTTTTGAAAAGCGATAAGAAAAAACACGGCCAAAAACTTTTGGTAAGATTTCGGTAAAAAAGACGATAAGTGCAAACATGATTAAAGTAATAATTAAAGGATGTAAATTTTTACCAAGTAAAGAAACGCTTGCTAATGAAGTTGCAAAAATATTAACTAAATTATTTGAAAAAACAATCGTTGGTATCGTTTGATCATAATTATTAGCAAGGTGTAAGGCAACTTTAGCTTTTTTATTTTTTTGTTCAATTTCTTTTTTAAGACGTAATTTGTCGACAGTGCTATAAACCATATCCGCTGCGCTAAAAAATGAGGAAAGCAAAATTAAAATAAAAATCGTTATTAAAATAATAATATCTTTCAGTTCCATTTATTTAACGTATCCTTTGGGGTGGGGATTAATTTCATTAATCTCACCGACAAGTTCTTCTAAAACGTCTTCCATCGTTACCATTCCTAATACCTTCTTATTAGAACTCATAACAATAGCAATGTGCGTATGATGTTTTTTAAAGCCTTCAAACATTTCATCCATTTTAATACTTGTTGGAACAAAATATGGTTTTTGTAAAGTTGAACGAATCGAAACAGCTTTATTTTTAAAATAAGCATTTAAATAAGACTTAATATGCAAAATACCAATAATATTATTTAAATCTTTCTCATAAATTGGTAAGCGTGAGTAAGTAGTTTTTAAAATAAGTTCATGTAATTTTTCATGACTTAGTGAAATAATATCAATCGCAAACATTTTTTCTAAAGGTGTTAAAACGTCTTTAACTGATGTATTAGCAAAAGCAAAAGAAGCATGAATAATATCAGATTCGTTTTCTTCAATTAAACCTTCTTCTTCAATTGAATCAACGATATTTGTAAAATCATCTTTCGTTAATGTTGGCTTTTCTTTTAGACGAAAGATTTTATAAAAAAGCCATAAAATACCTTCTAAAAGCATAACAACAGGATAAAAAAGAAGATAAAAGAAATAAGCATAATAGCTTATAGCCATCGCGGTTTTATTCGGTATTGCTTTAGCAATTAACTTCGGGACAATATCGCCAAAAAAGAAAAATAAAATCGTTAAAACAATCGTCGAAATAAATGAAATTAATTCATTAGTAATTTCTAATTTACCTAATAATAAAATAAATAATGAAACACCTAAAACAGAAGCTAATATTGAGACAATATTACTTCCTAACAAAGATGTAATTAGTGTTCGTTCATATTTTGTATATATTTTAACGACAAGCTGTGCTTTTTTATTTCCTTCATCGGCTTTAACGCGCATTTTAAAAAGATTTAAAGTTGCGAAGGAAGTTTCTGTTAAAGAAAAAAAGAAGGCTAAGAAAAGTAAGATAATGATACTAATTAAATAAAGCCACGACAGAGGATCACTCACTAATTAAATTTGCTCCTTTTCTCTTTTGTATAAGAGAGAAAAAATAATAGCATATATTTTTATTTTATACAATTAAGTTATTAATTTTTATCTATTACTTCATGACAATGTCGGCAACGAGGTTCATATTGTTCTTCAGCTCCAACAACGACAATTGGGTCAAAATAACTTGCCGGTTTTTGATTGACAATTCTTTGTGTTTTCGTTGCTGGTGAACCACATTTTACACAAATAGCGGTAAGTTTATTTACAAACTCGCTAATAGCAATTAACTTAGCCGTCACTTCAAAAGGTTCGCCGCGAAAGTCTGTATCCAGTCCACCTAAAATAACACGAAGTCCTTTACTAGCTAATTGTTCACTAATTTTTACTATTTTTTCATCAAGAAATTGAATTTCATCAACTATCACAGCGTTTATATCATCACGAATATATTTTAAAATATCACTTGCTTGATCAAT
>JAAYJX010000005.1 GCA_012522695.1 Erysipelotrichia bacterium | reverse complement strand
TCAACATCCTCTTTAGGGTCTTTTTTAAAGATCCGCAAATTTTTGAGCCATTGCAAAATCCTGAATTCCTGATACAGTGGATTTGATTTGGCTATAGCTTTAATGGGGGATTTTTTCCATTCTCCACTCTCAGTTTTAAACACCCTGTATTCGAAAGGACAATCACTTATCAGGCTTTTCTTACTTTTTAAGGGTCGTTGATAAAAAATGATGTCATCCAGGAACAGGTTTACGAAATTACGATCAGCCAGGCTGGTTCGATGGGCATCATTAAAAGGATAAAGTTCATCAATGCATTGCTGATACAATTTTTTATCCTGTAATTCAGGATGAAAGTTTTTCTGAGCCTCCAGAATCAACCTTAACTCATCCTTGTAAAATTTTCTTTCAATCGTTCTGATTAACTTACCCCGAATTTTCTGATCCGGTTTTTGAAGTAAGGTTTCATAAATAAAGGTTCCGACAGTTTTTCCGGAATCAAGTATTTTTTCTTCGGTGCTTTTCTTTATTGCAATCCAGTCTTTTTCTGAATTCACAGCCTTAAAACTCCTTTTTTCTTTACCTTCTTTATCGGTTTTTATTGTTCCATCCGGATTAAGATCTTCGGTAACAATGAACTCTTTAACCAATCCTGCCCAATCTAAGAAGGTTTTGCTCGATCGCCGGTAAATCCATCCATTTTCCAGATAGACATTGTACCAGATATCATCATTCTTTCCCTTTTCTGCGGGTTCAACTTTTTCAACCCTTAGGGCACAATATTTTACAGATTTATTCTCTTCAACCGCTTCTTCCTCTCCCCTTAATTGATAATATCCCCTTTTTTGATTAAAATGCAGCAGTAACCAGGCCAATTCCTCTTTAGAAATCATTTTGCTAATTGCTTTCTTTCTTAGGTAATAAAGGGTCCAGTCGTATGGGATTTTTGCTTCTTTCCCTTTTTTGTTCTTGAAAAACAATTGAGGCTGACTTTTCCGGAAATCAGCAACCATTTCCTCAAAACTATCCTTGAATAAAAATTCAAACTTCCCTGAATCATTCTGAAAATATGCAATCTTAGGTTCCAGGTTATTTTTAAATTGCCCAACCCGCTTTTCAAAATCTATGGTCCGGCCATAATGATGTGGCAAAAATCCAAGAATATTCAATACCCGATGGAGTCGTTCCCGCCGAAGCAGGCTTCTTTGCCGCAATCGTCTTACAGACCTGAAACCAGTCCTTTCAGCAGTTTGAGAAATAGATTGTCCGGATTCAAATTTTCCTAAAATTTCTTGCGACATAGGAATGATCCTGCTTCCCATCCCAAGGATCTTTCCCTTTTTATTTTCAAAATCCTGTTCAATCAAAGCCCATCCAATTGAATTGGTTCCAAGGTCAAGCCCTAAAATTTTTTTCATAATTTTTGTTTTTATTGTTTAAACCCCATATATTTGCCCTACAATCTAAAGCCATTCACAATAAGGATTATTCCGTTGTGAAAACATTTAAGGCGGCGCAAGTCGCCTTTTTTTT
>JAAYJX010000057.1 GCA_012522695.1 Erysipelotrichia bacterium | reverse complement strand
TGTTCATGGACTTTTAATGATGAAGGACATGAAGATGTCTAAATCAAGAGGAAACGTTATTTCACCTCTTCCTTTGATCGAACAATATGGTGTTGACGCTCTACGATATTACTTAGTTAGAGAAGTTGGCTTTGGTTCAGACGGACAATTTACGCCCGAACAATTTGTTGAACGTATTAACAACGATTTAGTGAACGATTTTGGTAATTTATTAAATAGAACAATTGCTATGATTAATAAATATTTTGATGGCGTTACTCCTAAATATAGTGGTAGTGTTACCAAATTTGATGAAGCACTAAAAGAACTAACAATGGCAACAATTAAAGAATATGAAAACGATCTTGATGACCTTAAAATTACTGAAGCATTTATTAAAGTAAATAATCTTGTAAGTAGAGCAAACAAATATATTGAAGAAACTTCACCTTGGACTTTAGCTAAAAATATTGAAAAAAAGGCGGAATTAGCAAGCGTTATGGCGCATTTAACGAACGTTTTGTTTGTTTTAGGAATATTGATGCAGCCAATTTTAGTAGAAAGTTCAAACAAACTATTTGCCCAACTTGGTATTGGTGATGATTTAAGAAAATATGAAAATATTTATAAATTTGGGTTAATAGAAGGAACGCAAATCAACAAAGGAGAAATTCTTTTTCCTCGTCTTGAAGTTGAAAAAGAGACGGTTTTTATCCGAATGTTGATGGGCAAATAACATGATAAAAAACAATAAAATTATTAGTAAAATTTTTCTTTTACTCGTTGTTTTACTTTCTAGTTGTGCGCCCGATGACAACCCTTTTTTAAGTGGTACAGATACAACAACAGATCCAAGTTTAACCGATAGTGTAACTGATTCAACTGACAGCGCAACCGATTCAACTGATAGTTCAACTGATTCAACTAGCGATTCTATAACTAACACGACAACAGGGCCGGATTACGTAGGCAATCATTATTCTATGCCCGAAAAATACAACTCTTATTACAATAAATTGTCATCTAGACCTACTAAAAATGATTTAAAAACGCTTATTAATCAGCGAACTCAGCGCTCATATAATTACGTAAGAGACAATATGGCAGAAACTGATCGAGATTGGAATTTGTCGCCGGATAAAAATGATAAAAATCCATACATGCGTTTATTTTATGCTGGGTATAATTTTAGTGCGAGCACTGCTGGGAAATTTAATGATTTTAATAACCTTTGGGATAGAGAACACATTTGGGCAAAATCACACGGCGGAGCTTTTGGCACTAGTTTAGGGCCTGGAACAGATTTTCACCATTTACGAGCCTGCGATAAACAAAACAACAATAGTTGGAGAAATTCACGTAATTTTGGTGACGTTATTAGTGGTCAAACCGGAAAAGACAATAAAGGTTATGACTCTGGCAAATATAGTGGGGGAGCTCTTAATGGCGTTTATGAACCCCTCGATCACGATAAGGGCGATGTTGCACGAGCTTGTTTTTATATGGCACTTATTTATCCTAATAATTGTAAATTAGTTAATTCATATCCTGGCACTGGAACGAGCTTAGGCCATTTGGACACTTTATTAAAATGGCATGAATTAGACCCTGTTGATGAATTTGAAATGAATCGCAATAACTTCATTTATGATAACCATCAATATAACCGAAACCCGTTTATTGATCATCCAGAATGGGCCCATTTTGGCTATTTTTGATTTTCTAAATTTTCTATACATTGTAGATAAAAAATAATATTCTTTTATTGTATAAAAACTCCAAAAAAGGTATATTTTAAAGGGAGGTAACTATTATGGGAATCGAAGAAGTAATGGTATGGATTTGGTTAGGGGTTTTTGTAATTTCAATCGTTATTGAAGCCCTTGAGCCCGGATTAATTTCTATTTGGTTTGCCGGAGGAGCAATACTTGCTTTAATTTTGTCAATTATTCCTGGCGTGCCTTTTTGGGTTGAAATTATTGTTTTTATTATTGCTTCAGTTACTTTAATTTTTTCAATCCGCCCTCTTACAAAAAAATATTTACTTAAAAAAGAAACAAAGTCTAATGTTGAAGAAAAAATTGGTGAAAAATGCACAGTTTTAGTAGAAGTTAATGAACTTTCGCATGGAGAAGTGCAATTAAACGGTATTATTTGGACTGCTGTTGCGAAAAATAAAGGTGATGTTTTCTTAAAGGATGAAGTTGTTGTAATTGTAGGTATTGATGGCAATAAATTAGTTATTGACAAGGATAGTAAATAAAGGAGAATTAATTATGTATTATTTAGCAAGCGCAGCCGGAAGTGGACCAAAAATTTGGCTCATCATTATTTTATCGTTAGTTGGTTTAATTATTTTAATTATTTTAGCTTCTTCAATCAAAATTGTACGACAAACCGATAAGTATGTTATCGAAAGACTAGGTGGATATTTAACAACATGGAATGTTGGACTTCATTTTCTTGTTCCTTTTATTGATCGAATTGCAAAAAAAGTAACAATGAAAGAACAAGTATATGACTTTGATCCACAACCTGTTATTAC